>DASXUA010000125.1:0-2540 GCA_036505095.1 Phycisphaerae bacterium | reverse complement strand
AGCGGGAAGCACGCGAAGAGCTGCTCGCCCGAGAAGTAGCCCCAGCGTCCGAACATCGGGGTGATGCGCACGCCGTCCCAGCGCCCGACGGCTTCGTTCAGGCGCGCGCTGGCGCCGGTGCCGCCCTGCCGCAGCGTGCGGCGCACCTTGCGCCCGCGCCCGATTCCACGAAAGCGACGAGGCGCCGCCGACATGGGCGCATTCTACGCCTAGGGCCACACCTGTACGTACGCGGAGCGCGCGCGCTCGCTCATCGGGAAGTGCGCGTCGTACTCCGCGCGCAGCGTCTTCATGTGATCGGAGGCGATGAAGCGGCGATACGTGGCCTCGTCCTGGACCTCATAGACGGCCATGTACTGGTACTTGTCCTCGCCGTCAATCGCCTTGTAGCGGTGCGCGCTCACCATGCCCGGAAACTGCAGGGCCTGCGGGCAGTGCTCGTCGCAGTACCACTTGTTGAAGGCCGCTTCCTTGTCTTTCGGGATGGTGGCCTTGACGATGAAGAGCACGGTCGGCATGGCAGCCTCCTTTACGGCCAGCGATCTTTTCGACGCTCAAGATGCTTGCAGCGAAATGAAACGGCGGCCGGACCCTTGGTCCGACCGCCTTTTACTTTTTGCTACTTCTTCTTTACGGAGACGTACCGTCGCTATGTTGCCTTCGTGTTCCAGATATCTCGATGCAAACGCCACTGCCCGTCTGCCTTCTTCCAGACCACGACGTACTTCACGACAGCGGTGCCGGATCCGAGCGTCAGGTGTGCCTCGCCGACCTCGTGGGCCATCTCGCCGGCAATCTCGAGATCGACCGTCTCGAGCTTCACGCTCTTCAAACCGATCTGCTGAGCAATGGACGCCCACATCTGCTTGATGCTGTCCCGGCCCCTGACGAACGGGCCGTCCGGTGGAAGGGCTACGGCGTCCTTTGTGTATAGTGAGGCCAGGCCCTCGAGGTCCCCTTTACCAGCTGCTTCCTCGAACTTTCGATTCACGGCCGCGATCTCAGATTGACTCATCAGTTCCTCCTCAGAGCGGCACGACGGGCCATCAACTTCGGACACGGTAGTAGACGGATGAGGCCGCGAGTCAACACCAGTGGGCGTACGTAGTCAAGGACCATTGCCAGAAAAAGCTACGGTTCCGGGGCGGCCTGCGAGACGTCTCCCCACGATGGTGAACGGGAATTGTTCATGTGAGAGCGTCCCATTAAAGTAAATCGTGCCGGTACCGCCGTTCTCGAGCTTCAGTTCCGCGTTTAACGGCGAAGTTATTGCCCGCCAGGGTACAAACCGGGTACATAGGTAACACATCAAGCCGGGAACATAGGTGACACCACTAAGGTCGTCGGTCAACGGGAGGTTGACCGATGGCCTGGCTGGAGACGTCACCCGTGGAGCAGCGAGAAGAGTTCATCCGGGATCACCGAGTCGGGTTGTACACGATGGCGGAGCTCTGCGCCCGCTACGACGTCAGTCGGAAGACCGGGTACAAATGGCTTGCGCGTTTTGACGCCGCGGGCCGCGCCGGCCTCCAAGACCGCAGCCGGGCGCCGCACCATTGCCCGCACCGGATCGCTCCGGATGTCGCCGCGGTGCTCTGTGCCGCGCGCCGGCAGCATCCGAGCTGGGGACCCGCGAAGCTCTTGGCGTGGTTGGCGCGTCGGGACCCGGCGCTGGATCTGCCCGCGATCAGCACCGCCGGCGACCTCTTGGCGCGCCGCGGGCTGGTGAAGAAACGCCGGCGCCGCCGCCACGACGAACATCCGGGCGTGGTTCCGATACGGACGACGGCGCCCAACGATCTCTGGACCGCGGACTTCAAGGGCCATTTTCGAACGCGTGATGGGCTCTACTGCTATCCGCTCACCGTCGCCGACCAACACACGCGCTATCTCCTGGCGTGCCATGGCTTGCTCTCGACGAAAGGCGACGGCGTGCGCCCGGTCTTCGAACGGCTGTTTCGCGAGTATGGGCTCCCCCAGGCCATTCGGACCGACAACGGCGTGCCGTTCGCGACGACGGGCATTCACGGCCTCTCCCAGTTGAACGTGTGGTGGCTGCGCCTGGGCATTCAGCACCAGCGGATCCGCCCGGCCTCGCCGCAGGAGAACGGCGCCCACGAGCGCATGCACAAGACGCTCAAGGGCGAGGCGATTCGGCCGCCGCGGTCGACGTGCGTCACGCAGCAGCGCGCCTTCAACAGCTTTCGCCGTCTGTACAACGACGAGCGGCCGCACGAGGCGTTGCATGGGCGCCCGCCGGCGTCGCTCTACCATCCATCGCGGCGCGAGTACACCGGAACGCTGCCGCCCGTGGCGTACCCCGGCCACTTCATCGTCAAGCGCGTGACCAATGCCGGGACCATCCGCCTGAGGAAGCGGCTGCTCTTCATTGCCAATGCGCTGAAGCAGCACCCGGTGGGGCTCGAGGAGGTCGATGACGGCATCTGGTCGATTCATTTCTGCCGCGTGCTGTTGGGGCGCGTAGACGAGCGCGACTACATCATCCGAACCTAGATGTGTTACCCATGTTGCCGGTCTAC
>DASXUA010000124.1:0-1950 GCA_036505095.1 Phycisphaerae bacterium | reverse complement strand
GCGCCTGGGGAGCCAGCGTGCGGCCGACCATGCCGCGCCAGCGCGCGCTCTCGACGCCCTCCGGGTGATGGATCAACAGCGCCGCCGCCACGGCCGCCGCCGCGACGACGATGTTCGCCAGCCAGAACCAGAAAAATATCTTCAGGAATAACGACCGCATGGTGCTTACCCGGCCGGCTCACGAGCGTGCAGACCCTCACCCCTTCCCTCTCCCTCGCCGGGAGAGAGAGATGCGCCGCCCGGCTCACGAGCGTGCAGACCCTCACCCCTTCCCTCTCCTCTCCGCTGCGAGTCTGCGACCTGGGAGGGAGAGGGAAATGCGCCGGCCGGATCCTCGCGCGGCGCGGCATAGATGTAGCCCGTGCCGCGGATGCTGCGGATGCGTTCGGCGTTACCGGCAGAGGGGCCGAGTTTTCTGCGCAGATTACTGACGTGCATGTCCACGCTGCGATCAAAAGGCTCGAAGCGCCGCCCCAGCACGTTGCGCGAGAGGTCCTCGCGGCTGACGATGTGACCGGCCGAGCGCAAGAGCGCTTCGAGCAGCGCGAACTCCGTGCCGGTCAGTTCCACCTCCTGTCTTCCGCGGCGCACCACGCGCGCCGCGGGATCCAACTCCACGTCGCCGACGACGACGACCTCCCGAGCCGGCGACGGCGCGCTGCGCTGCCGGTCGGCCTGCATGCGCCGCAAGATCGCGTGCAGCCGCGCGACCAATTCGCGCGGGTTGAACGGTTTCGGCAGGTAATCGTCGGCGCCGATCTCCAGCCCGACGATGCGGTCGATCTCCTCACCGCGCGCCGTGAGCATCAGCACGGGTAGCGTCGACTGCGCGCGAATGCGTCGCAGCACCTCGAAGCCGTCCATCCCCGGAAGCATCACATCCAGCACCGCGATGGCGTACTGCCCGCTGACGGCGCGGCGGATGCCGTCCTCGGCATCGCCCACCGCATCCACGTCAAAGCCGGTCGAGCCGAGATAATCTGCAAGTAGATCGCAAAGCTCCTGATCATCATCGATGATCAAGAGACGTGTCGCCGTGCACATGCCCGTCTCCACTGCTGCGCCCCAGTATAACGGCTCTGCGCAACGGGAAGCGACCGCAGCCTGTAAAGAAGCGCAAAGGCTGATTTTCCGAGATTTACAGGAAATTGACTGAATTCGTAACCCTTCCGAGCGATAATGAGGGCGGTGGAGCGGGTCGGAACTTCCGACGGCGCAATCGATCGCATCTGGACGTCCGATGCGAGTGGAACATCTGGACATGGAGAAAGTCATGAAGTCTCACAACAGGATGATCGGTTCGATTCTGGCGCTGGGCGCGTTGGCGCTGGCGTCCGCAGGCTGCGGCAGCGGATCGTCTGGAGTGGCGGCCATCGGCTCGGGCAGCGCCACGAGTGGCGCGCCGGCGGCGCGCACGAATAGCGCAACGACCGCCGGCTCGGAGGTTGCGACCGCTGCCAGTGCCCAAGCGACAGCGGCTGCCCCGGTGCAGGCGCTGGCTAACGGCCTGCAACTGTCGCAAGAGCAGCAAACCCAGGCGCAGGCCATTTTCAGTCAGCTTCGCACCGATGTTGACGCGCTGCGTACCGCGGCCGAGGCACAGATTCAGGCGCTTCTGACGCCCGCGCAGCTCGCGACGCTTGACATCGTGCGGCCGCCGATCGCGTTGCTCGCTCCGGAGGGAATGCCCGAGTTCGGCCCCGGCGGCCGCGGCGGATTCCACGGCCCGCCCGGTCCTCAGCCCGGCCTCGGCCTCGGATTCGGCCGCGGCGGTGTAGAGTTTCCGCCGGGCCTGGCCGACGCGCTCGAGCTTACTGACGATCAGCAAACCAGCATCCAGACGGTTCAGACTGATCTGCAGTCGGCGGTGCAGGCGCGGCGCGCTCAGGCCGACAGCGATTTCCGCGCGATCCTGACGGCCGATCAGGTAGCGGCACTCGATGCCGCGCC
>DASXUA010000123.1:0-4394 GCA_036505095.1 Phycisphaerae bacterium | reverse complement strand
CCTTGAGGACCGGCAGAGCCGGGCGGGCCCGGCGCGCCCTGCGTCGCCGCCCAATCAGCCCAGTCGAAGTTGCCGTCGCCGTTGACATCCTCCTGCGGATCGCCGATCCCATTTCCGTTACGATCCCACAGCGGCGGTCCGCGCCAATCGGCCAGGTCGCACTGGCCGTCGCCGTTCGTGTCTTCTTCAGGATCGCAGATGCCATTGCCATTCGCGTCCCATACCGGGCGGCCGAACCAGTCGCGCCAATCGAAGTTCCCGTCGCCATTTCGATCTTCTTCGGGATCGCCGATGCCGTTGCCGTTTGTGTCCCACAGCGGCGGGCCCGGCCAATCCTGAATGTCGAAGTTGCCGTCGCCGTTGAGGTCTTCCTCCGGATCCGCGCTGCCGTTGCCGTTGCGGTCCCACCACGCCCAAACGATGCAATCGCGCGCGTCGAAGTTGCCGTCGTGGTTGATGTCTTCCTCGGGCTCGCCGACCCCATTCCCGTTCAGGTCCCAGCAGGCGACGCCGCCGGGAGCCCGCACCATCTGGTTGGCCACGAGCCAGTCGCGATCATCGAAGCTCCCATCGTGGTTGCGGTCCTCCTCCGGATCGGCGATGCCATTGCCGTTCGTGTCCCAGCACGACCGCCGCCCGCACGCAGTTTCGACTTCACCGGAGGAGTCCGGCCGTGAATAGTAACGAATGATCACCCGCTCATCTCCGCAGCCCGATCCGCACGCGAGCGCCGCTGCAGAGATGATGGTCCAGGCGACGCGCTGGATACCGACTGGCCGGTGTGATTCAGGGCGAAACATTATCCCCCGTGACGTGAACTGGATCCCCAACGGCGATCGCGGTGCGCCGGGACAGGTGGGATCCCCTAAACGCGAGCACCATCCCGGTTCGTAGGACAATCCGCAACGGACGTCAGAGTGTAAGTGACTCCTCTATGTATCGGCCCTGTTTCGGGACCCGTTTGACGATGATCCTCATAAGGGAGCCTCGTCCGGTATTGGTGGGTCCCATGCCGGCCGCCAGCCTCTCGGCGATTACGATCCGGCCGCGTCCACATAAAACGATCCAAGTTCCCACGCGCGCTCAAACATCGCGCGCCGCCGCATTTTCGTCGCGAGTTCGACTAGAATGCCCGTCCATGAGACCAACACCAATGGTTCGAACGTGCGCAGCGGAGCGGGGAACGGTTCGGCTTTCATCCAATGCCGGCGCGTGGCTTCTGTGCGGGCTGCTGGCGCTGTTGTCCTGCGCCAACCCTCACACGAATGGGCCGAATCAAGTCGAGTTGCCTGGATTTCGTCCGAACGGACGCATTCAGCTTCCCAACCAATGGTCGCTGCGTCCGGCCGGCAGCCACCTCGCGCTGGGCGACTTCCCGGTCAGCATCGCGGTGCATCCCAGCGGAAACTGGTTGGCCATCCTGCACGCCGGCTACGGCGCGCACGAAGTCTTCATTATCGACGTGTCGGCCACCGCTCGCGTGGTCGGCCGGACCGCAATCGACGCCGGGTTCTACGGCGTCTGCTTTGCGCCCGACGGTGCGCGGCTCTTCTGCAGCGGTGCGACGAAGGAGCGCGTGGAATCGTTCGCTTTCTCGGCGGGAACGCTGAGCGATCACCGCGCGTTGGCGGTCGGCCTGCCCACGCAGGTGTGCGTACCGGCGGGTCTGAGCGTATCCGGCGATGGCAAGACTTTGTACGCCGCAGGCAATCGCGGGCACCTGCTCGTGGCCACCGTGACCGGGGGCGAGTTGATGCCCATCCGCGTGCCGCTGCCGGCCGACAGCTTTCCCTATGCCTGCGTGCTCGACGAGGCGCACCAGAAGCTCTACGTCTCGCTGTGGGGTCAGGCGAGCGTGGCCGTCGTGGATTTGCCGATCGCGCGCGCTTCCCGGGCATCTGCGATCTGGCCGACCGAGGACCATCCCAATGAGATGCTCCTTTCGCGCGACGCGGCGACACTCTACGTCGCCAATGCCAATCGCAATACCGTCAGCGTGATCGAGACCGCCACGGGGCGCACGGGTGAAGTTATTTCCAGCGCGCTATATCCCGGGGCGCCTAACGGCAGCACGCCGAATTCGATAGCGCTGGCGCCGGACGAGAAGACGCTCTATATAGCCAATGCCGACAATAACAACCTGGCCGTCATCGATGTTTCACAGCCGGGCCAGAGCCGCGCGAAAGGCTTCATTCCGGTCGGCTGGTATCCGACCAGCGTGCGCGTCTCGCCCGACGGTAAGCGGCTCTTCGTCACGAATGGCAAAGGCATCACGCCGAAAGCCAACCGGGCCGGGCCCAATCCGGTGCACCGCCAAAAGACTGTGGAAGAATACATTGCCGGTCTTTTCAATGGCACCCTGATGGTTCTGGACGTGCCGGATGACGCCGGGCTGCGTGCCCTCACGGCCGCCGCCTACGAATGCAGCCCACTGCGCGCGGATCGGCAACCCATGATGCAACGACCAGCGAGCAACCCGATCCCCGGACGTGTGGGCGATCCTTCGCCGATCCAGTACTGCCTCTACGTCATCAAGGAGAACCGCACGTACGATCAGGTGCTGGGGGACATGGCTGCGGGAAATGGCGATCCGTCGCTGTGCATCTTCGGCGCGCAGGTGACGCCCAATCAGCACGCGTTGGCGCGCGAGTTCGTGCTGCTCGACAACTTCTACGCCGAGGCGGAGGTGAGTGCCGACGGACACGAGTGGTCGATGGCCGCCTACGCCACCGATTTCGTCGAGAAAAGCTGGCCGCTCAATTACGGCAACAAGAGCCACAACCGCATTCCCTATCCGAGCGAGGGCAAGTTCAGAATCGCCGCACCCAGCGCGGGCTACATCTGGGATCGCTGCGCGCAGGCGGGCGTGAGCTACCGCAGCTTCGGTGAATTTGTGGAACGCAGCAAGGCCGGTGAGTTGTTCGCCACCGTCGATACGCTCAAGGACCACTTCGATCCGCAATACGAGCCGTTCAATCTCGGCTATTCCGATCTGAAGCGTGCGGACCGCTTCATCTCCGAGCTGCAGCGCTTCGAGACCGAAGGCGAGCTGCCGCGGTTTCAGGTGGTGCGCCTGCCGAATAATCACACGGAGGGCACGCGTGTCGGCAAGCCCACGCCCACCGCGATGGTCGCCGAAAACGACTTGGCGCTGGGCCGGATCGTGGAAGCCATCACGCACTCAAATTTTTGGCCGCGGACCGCGATCTTTGTGGTCGAGGACGATGCCCAGAACGGCTCCGATCACGTCGACGCGCACCGCACAACCGCGTTCGTGATCAGCCCGTACGCGCGGCGCGGCGTAATCGACAGCACCCTGTATTCGACGACCAGCATGCTGCGCACGATGGAGTTGATCCTGGGTCTGGAGCCGCTGAGCCAGTTCGACGCGGCCGCCCGCCCGATGTATGCCTCGTTTCAGGCCAAGCCTGATCTGCGGCCGTATCGCTGCCGCCCGGCTACCACTGACCTGAACGCGAAGAACGGCGCGACCGCCTGGGGCGCTGATCTGAGTGAGCAACTCGACCTGTCGAAGGAAGATGCGGCCGACGACCTGCTTTTCAACGACATCATCTGGCGCAGCGTCCGCGGTCCCGACGCCCCCATGCCGCCGCCGGTCCGCGCGGGGTTTGTGTTCGGCCGCGCAGGCCTCGACGATGATGACGATGATTGACGCTCACACCAGCGCACGCGCGATTGGACTCAGAGATACTGAGAACCTGAGGTTTTTGAAATCAAATACTGCTCAGATCCTCAGCCGCTCTGAGTCCATTTTGCAACCCTCTCAAATTGCATCGCCCATCGTTACGAGCAGCGGCATCCAGAAGTTGGTTTTGCGCTGGCGGATGTTAATGAATCCCGCTTGGCGGAAATAGTCGCGCATCTGAGTCCAGGGCGCGTGGTGCACGTGCTTCTCGACGCGCGCAATGATGACGTCGAAGGCCACCCAACCGATGACGTTGTCGCGAAAGCCATCAATGATCATCAGCCGCCCGCCGGGTGCCAGCAATTGTCGCATGCCCAGCACCACTGCTTGCTGACGCGGATAGTGATGGAACGAGTTGGAGCACGTAATCACGTCGAAGCGGCCATCGGCGAAGGGCAGATGCTCGCTGTCGCCGGTGACGAAGTGCCCCCGCCCACCAGCGGCGCGCACCTTGGCCGATGCCTGTCGGCACATGTTCGGAGAGTAGTCCAATCCTACCACCTCGACCGGCCAGCCTGAGCGCACCAACAAGCCCGCCAGCGTCCCGGTGCCGCAGCCCACGTCCAGCACCCGAAACGAATTCGAGTGTTCGAGCCGCCAGCGTGCGATCTCTTCCATGAAAGCTTCCGCCGCCGGCCGGAAGAGGAAATGATTCAGCAGCGAGCGGTCGTAACTCTCGGCCCACTGC
>DASXUA010000122.1:0-19976 GCA_036505095.1 Phycisphaerae bacterium | reverse complement strand
GGGCAAGTTATTCACCGCCAGTTCGGCCGCCATCCCCAGCAGACCGTTCAGGCCCGCGAACGACTGAATGACATCGGTGCGCAGCGTCTCGCGGGCTTTCCCGGTCTCCTCGTCGGAGATGTCGCCCGCGCGGATGCGATTGATCTCTTTGAGGAACTCTTCGAGCGCGGCGCCGGTGACGTCGGCCCGCACGCTGGAGCTGGCGGTGAAATAGCCGAGCGACGGTTCCATAACGAACCGGGAGCGCGCCCCGTAGGTGTAGCCGTGCGCTTCGCGCAGGTTTTGATTGATCCGGCTGGTGAAGCTGCCGCCGAACAGCGTATTCAGCAGGCGGAACGATATGCGGCGCTCGTCGGTGAACTTCGGGCCGGGCATGATGAACTGCACAACGGTCTGTACGGCGTCGGGCCGATCGACGATGACGACCCGCAGGCCGTCGTGCGCAGGCGTCTCGAGCTTCGGACGTGGGACGCTGGCGGTGGCCTCGCCGCGCCAGCGGCCGAACTGTTGCTCCAGAATCGACTGCGCCTCGGCCGGCGCGAGGTCGCCCGCGACCAGAATCGTCGCGAAATCGGGCCGGAAGACGCTGCCGTGCAGGCGGCGCACATCATCAACGCTCAGCTTCGATACGCTGTCGGCCGTGCCGGTGACGGGCCAGCCGTACGGGTTCGCATCGCCGAAGAATGCGCGGGCCGCCACATGCGCTGCGACGACGGGCGGCTCGTCCTCCTCGCGTTTGAGGTCTTCCAGGTGCAGGCGTTTGACGCGCTCCCATTCTTTGGGCTCGAAGCGCGGACGCTCGACCGCGTCGGCCATCAGGGCGGTGGCCTGATCGAAATTGCGTTTGAGGACCATGAGCGAAACATTGATGGACTCATGCCCCGCAGTGGCGTTGAAGGTCGCGCCCAACGATCGCAACTTGTCCTCGAATTGCAACGCATCCAGATCGCCGGCGCCGCCTTCATCGAGCATGTCAGCGGTCAACATCGCCAAGCCCGCGCGCGAAGTCTCATCGAGCGTGCCGCCGGTCTTGAGCAGCATGGAGACGGCCACCAGCGGCAGCTCCTTCTTCTGCCAGAGCAGGACGTTGATCCCGTTGCTCAATTTGAATGTGCTGGGCGGACGCGGATCGAAGGCGCCGGCCACGGCGGGAGCCGGATGCTCGTCGCGCGGCGAGGTGGTGCGCGGCGGCTCCTCGGGCAAGACGCGCACGATGGCCCGGGCATCGAGGGTGAGGACTTTGCGGGCCCACTGCTGCACGCCCGCGACCGTCGCGTTGCGATAGCGGTCGAGATCGCGCTTGAAGGAGTTCGGCTCGCCGAAGTAATATTCGTATTCGTTGAGCTTGTCGGCTTTGGCCTCGATGCTCTGCAGGCGCGCGAGCTTCTGCAACTCGATCCGGGCCTTCTGACGCTCGAGTTCCTCGGAAGTCGGCCCATCCTGGAGCAGGCGCGTGACTTCTTGGTCCACAGACCGCTCAATCACATCGAGATCCGCATCCGGATTGGCCAGTACGTCGATGCGCAAAATCGAGCCGAGTTGCGACGCATCCTGATAGGCGTTCACCGAAACGGCGATCTTGTCATCGTAGACCAGCCGCTTGTAGAGCCGGCTGGTTTTGCCTTCGCTGAGGACGGCGGCCGTCAGGTCCATCTCGGCATCGCCGTCTTTGAAAATCGGTGGGCTGTGGTACGCCATCGCGACCATCGGAAGCTGCACCTTATCGAGCATGGTGGTGCGGACGACGCGATCGAGCTTGACCGGCTCGGCCGCCTTGTGCGGCGGATCGCCGCCGCGCGGCAACGTGCCGAACAGTTTGGCTATCAGTGGCTTGATGTTCTTGGCATCAAAATCGCCGGCGACGACCAGGGCGACATTGCCCGGTACATAGTAAGTTGCGAAGAAGTCCTTCACGTCCACTACCGTTGCGGCCTCGATGTCCTCATGCGTGCCGATTACCGGGATGTGATACGGATGGCCCGGCGGATACATCAGCTCGGGAATTTTCAGCTCGGCCTTCCCGTAGGGCTGGTTTTCGTAGCTCTGGCGGCGCTCGTTGAGGACCACGTCGCGCTGTTTGTTCAGCTTGTCCTGGTCCATCGTGCGGCCCAGGTCTTCGAGGCGGTCGGCGTCGAGCCAGAGAAGAGTCGGCAGCAACTCGGCCGGACCGTTGGAGAAGTAGTTGGTGCGATCGGAGCTGGTGGTCGCGTTGTTGGAGCCGCCGCCGGATTCCATGATGATGTCGAAGTCGTTGCCCGGCACGCGCTCGGTGCCCATGAACATCAGGTGCTCGAAAAGATGCGCGAAGCCGCTGCGGCGCACCGGTTCATCCTTCGAGCCGACGCGGTACCACAAGTTGACAGCGCCCACCGGCAGAGTGTGATCCTCGTGCAGGATCACGGTCAGGCCGTTATCGAGCTTGTACTTTTCGTAAGGGACATCCTGCCCCGCCGCGGGGACCGTGAGGATCAAAAACGCGGCGCCGGAAAGACGGTGCGGGATTCGTGCCAGCATTCAAAGTTCTCCAGAAGCCGGCCGTCCGAGTTCCGCTCGGGGCGCGCCGGCATGAGTCCAGCATAAAGCCCAGCTCTCACGTTGACAAAGCCTGCGGCGCGGTGAATCCGCCAGCTCGGAGATCTCAGAAAGAAAGCGCCATTCGTCATTCGCGTAGCGCGTTCAAAGGCACGCGGCGTGCTTGTCCTGCAAGACTGGCAGCCGCGTGCGACATCCATCGATACGACCGAAGCGGCTGGAGTATCTCCAGGAGATCGGCAAATGCGATTCGATTTCAAACGTGTTAGCTTGTCTCTAACGGTGTTCGTGGCCTTCTCTGCGGCATTGCCGGCAGCACCTGGCGCGCCTTTCTTTCAGGGTCTCGGGTTCCTGGAGCCCAATTCGCAGAGCATCGCCTATGCGGTTACGCCGGACGGGAATGTCGCCGTCGGCGAGAGCATCGCGCCGGAGGGCTTCGAGGCCTTCCGCTGGACGCAGGCGGACGGGATGGTCGGGCTGGGATTCCTTCCGAACCCGGGCGGGTTTCTTTCCAGTCAGGCGAAAGGCGTCAGCGCCGACGGTGACGTGGTGGTCGGCATCAGTCTGCAACCGGGCGCGCTGCTGGAAGACGGCTCCGCCATGCGCTGGACGGCCGCCACGGGTATGACCTATCTCGGTAATCTTGGCGGCAGCGACAAGGGCGGTATCGCCGAAGGCATCACGCCGGACGGCTCGGTGATCGTCGGCTGGTGCGCGTCGTCGGCTGGCATCTACCAGCCGTTTCGCTGGACGCAGGCGGCTGGCATGAACGGCTTGGGGCTGATTCCCGGCGAACAGATCGGGCGCGCACAAGCGGTGTCGGCCGATGGGTCGATCATTGTCGGGAACGTCAGCGTCAACTCCACGACGAATCCGCAGCCATTTCGCTGGACGCAGATGACCGGGATCGTGCTGTTGCCCATGCTGAATCCCAACACGCTCGGATCGGCCAATGCCATCACGCCCGATGGCGCGGTGATCGTCGGCCAGAGCGCCGGCCGCGCGGTGCGTTGGACAGCGGGCGGAATTCAGGATCTGGGCACGCTTCCTGGCGGGATACCTCAGGGTTCGTACGCGGCGTATTGTGTTTCAGTCGATGGCTCCGTCGTAGTGGGTCTGGGAAACTTCAGCGCGCTGAATGAAACCGGCGAAGCTTTCATATGGGATGCGGTGCATGGGATGCGGCGAATTCAAACGGTGCTGATCAACGAATTCGGGCTGACGAGTCTGTCGGGTTGGGTCCTGTTTGCGGCGCGCGGTGTGTCGGCCGATGGCAAGGTGATGGTCGGCTACGGCTTCGATCCGAATGGCTATCAGGAGGCCTGGATCGCCAGCATGCGCACCACCGCGCCCGCGGATTTCAACGCCGACGGACATGTGGATCTGACCGATGCAGCGCTGCTGGTGGGCTGTATGGCCGGACCCGGCGTCATGACGCCGCCTTCGGGCTGCTCGATATCGATGTTTCAGACCGCCGATCTCGGTGGAGACGTCGATGTCGATGTCCGCGATTTTGCGGTACTCGCGGACAGCTTTACGGGTTGAATACCATGATTTGTTGCGCCACTTCGAGTGCCGAGCGTACCACTGCACTTCGCGACGCGCCAGACAGTACAGGGCGAAGCCCTGCGCTAAATCAGCCCAGGGCAACGCGCTGGGTCGGCGCGGCGCGCTGTGGTCAAGCTCTGAAAGAGCGCGCTATTGGCTCGGGTGCGATTTAGCGCGCCCCTTCAGGGCTTCGTCGCGCGCGGTGCGTTCGGATCCCAGGGCGTTGCCCTGGGCTGGCTTAGCGCGCCCCTTCGGGGCTGGCGCTCGGTTTTCGCAGCCAGCCAGAGACGGCGACGCTACATCCAGCAGGGACTCGATTCGTCGAGTGGCGGATCGGAGCTTCGCGCGTTCGGCGGCGAACAACTGCAACTCGCTACGGACTTCTTTCAGAACAGACGCGCGCGTGCTCGACCAGACACTCGTTGTTGGTCGAAGCGGCTGGATTCCGCGGCGAAGCTGCTCGGCTATTTCGCGGTAGGCCCGGCGGAACGGGACACCCTGCTGAACCAGAGTGTAGGCGGCGTCGGCCGCGTAAAGCTCCGGCCGCATCGCCGCCTCAAGCTTGTCGTGGTGGAGCGTGAAGCCCGCCACCACGCGCTCGGCCACGAGCAGCATATCTTCGATGTCCAGCGCGGCGCGGATGGTCGGCTCCTTGGTGAGCTGCAAATCGCGGTGATAGTTGGACGGAAGCTTGCCCGCGACCCATTCAAGTTCATGCAGGCGTCCGCGCAGGCGCCCCGCGCGGGCACGCAGCAATTCGAGCACGTCGGGATTGCGCTTCTGTGGCATGATCGACGAGCCGGTCGTCATCGACTCGGGCAGCGAGAAGAAACCGTATTCGGCCGTCGAGAAGAGAATCAGGTCCCAGGCGAGCTTCTCCAAGAACGCGCCGATATCGACAGCCACGCGGACGAAGTACGTCTCCATCCGGCCGCGGCTGTTCTGCACGTCGATCGGGCTGCGCTGCACGCGCGAAAAGCCCAGTAACTTGGCCGTGTATTCCCGATTCAGGGGCAGCGCCACGCCGAAGCCCGCGCCCGTTCCGAGCGGACAGCAGTCGAGGCGCTCCAGCAGATCAGAACACGCGCGCATCTGCTCGAGGGCAGCTTCGGCGAACGCATGCAGCCACATGCCGACGCTGGAGGGCATGGCCGGCTGCATGTGCGTGTAGCCCGGCATCGGAATGTCGCCGTCGCGCTCCATGCGCTCCTGGCAGGTATTGATGAACCTCTCCAGCGCGCTGACCCATTCCAGAACGTGGTGACGCATGTAGAGCCGCATCGCGACTGCGACCTGATCATTGCGCGAGCGAGCGGTGTGGATTTTCGCACCCGCCTCACCGACGTGTTTTGTGAGCCAGGCCTCGATCGCGGTGTGGCAGTCTTCCAGTTCTTCGGGGATTTCGAATTGGCCCTCACGATCCAAGGTGTCGATCTGCGCGAGACCGCCAGTCAGCGTCTCCAGTTCAACCTCGCTCAGCACGCCAGCCTTGGCCAGCGTGCGCGCGTGCGCCGCTGATGCGATGCAGTCCCAATGCACCAGGTACCGGTCCCAGTGCGGATCATCGCCGACGGTGAAGCGGTGAATCACCGCATCCACGTCGCCGCCTTTGTCCCATAAGCGCTGCGTGTTCTTGGCCCTCACTCAATCTCGGAGATAATCTGGTCGGGGTCGCGCGGCAGCAAGGTATGCTGCTTCGGATCGGGAACGAGATCGAGTTCCTCCAACAGCGCCGATCAGCGCCGTGGTCCGTTTGGGCTCGATCACGGCAATGAAGAGACCCTGGCGTCCGAAATAGGTCAGCTCCACGCCGGGGGCAAGATCGCGGTTTGCAGAACGCCCATCAGCGTAGCGGACTTTGGCTGTGCCTTGTGTGCGAACACCGAGCAGCTTCGCCGTGCTTTCGGGAATCACCAGCTTCGTGGCGCCCGTATCGACCACGCCACTGATCTTAGTGCGTCGGACCTGCTGCGGCGCGATATCACCGGCGCGCGCCCGTGCGATGTCGTCGTAGTTCGCTAATTCCACCTCCACCTCGAAACGACCCATTTCCGTTTCCCTATGTTGCAGTTGCGTGGTCACAGCCCACCTCGTTTCCCATTATAGCGCAGCCGCACAAGCATACACAGTTGGGTTCGAGTTGCGGATAACCAGTGCAGCCGGCTCATGGCAAATGCCCGCCGCGGCCTGCGAGCGCGAAGTATTCCGAAATGATCCGGCGGTAGGTTTGAGCGCCATTTTCGAGCTCCTTGAACGTGACAAACTCATCCGGCGTATGTGAACGGGGCGATTCACCTGGGCCGATTTTCACCGCGGGAATGCCAGCGAGGAAAACCATGTCGCTCATGGTCGGACTGCCGGCTGGCTCATATCCCGGCAATGCGCTTAACACGGCTTTCACGATCGATGCTTCGGGTGAAGTCTCGACGGGAACGAGCCGCTCGCTGTGGATGTGCAATTCGCTGCAGAGAAACCGCTTCAGACGTTCATAGGCGTGGCGGTGCGGCTGAAGCGGTGTGGTGCGGATGTCCAGGAAGAACTCGCACGAGTCAGGAATGACATTCCGGGCAATGCCCCCGTTGATCATGGTCACATGCGCATGGCACTTTCCGAGCAACGGATGCGGCGGGCCCCAGTTGAAGTCCCGCAGCTTCAGCAGGTCTTCGGCAGCGGTCATGATGGCGTTATCGGCCGAGCCGGGCGGCGTGTTGGCCGGGTGCGCGCTGCGGCCGCGGGCGATGCCCTTCAGAATCAGCAGCCCGCGCTGCGCGATCATCGGAATCAGGTTCGTAGGTTCGCCGACAATCGCCGCATCGAGGGGTTTTAGTGAATCGAGAATGGTTGCCAGACCGTTTCCACTGATTTCCTCCTCGGCAGTGAGCGCCAGCACCAGCGTGCCGCCGAGCGTCTCGCCCGATCTTAACTCGCGCTGGATGCTCAGTGCGGCCTCGATCATCGCTGTCACGCAGCCCTTCGCGTCATTAGCGCCGAGACCGATCAACCGACCATCGACCAGGCGCGGCGTCCAGGGATCGCCAGTCCAACCCTCTCCGGCTGGGACGGTGTCGAGATGTGAATTCAACAGCAGCCGCGGCCGCGGTGCGTCGCCGATTTCGCACCAAAGGTTCGCGCCGCTGCGCTGCACGCGCAGACCGGCTTGCGCCAAGTCGGCCGCGAGCGCATCGGCGAGTTCGCCCTCGGCGCGCGATAGACTGCGGATCGCCACGAGGCGTGAGAGGCGCGCCAGCGTCGCCGCATGAACGTCGTTAGGCCGGCGCAAGCTCTTTCTCCGCAGGCCGGCCCTCCTCGCGTTGGGCCACGATCAAGGTTCCGCAACCTTCGTTGGTGAACACCTCGCACAGCAGCGTGTCATGCACCAGGCCGTTGACGATGTGCACGCGCGGCACGCCGCCGCGCAGCGCATCTACGCAGGCCGCCAGCTTGGGAAGCATCCCGCCACTAACCGCACCCAGCCGGATCAGTTCATCCAGTTCCTCGATATCCAGATATGAATGCAACGTCGTCGGGTCCTTCAGGTCGTTCATCACGCCATCAACCGTCGTGACCGAGAAATACTTGGCGGCATGGATGGCCACGGCGATCGCGGCGGCGACCGTGTCGGCATTGACGTTGAATGTCCGGCCCGCTGCGTCGGCCGCCAGTGAACACACGACCGGCACGTAGCCGCCGGCCAGCAAGTGTTCGAGCACGCCGACGTTGACGGCGCCGATGTCACCGACGTGACCGAAATCGACGTCGCGCGTTTCGCCGGTGCTCGGATCGGTGACGGGCCGAACCGGGCGCTTGACGGCCGTGATGAGCCGGCCGTCGATGCCGGTCAAACCAACGGCCGGGATTTCGTGCTTGCGGAACGCGGCCAGCACGTTCGTGTTGACCGTGCCGGCCAACACCATTTTCGCGACTTCGAGCGTCTCGTCGTTGGTGATCCGGCGGCCGGCGACGAACTCGGGCTTGACGCCTAGACGTGCACTCAGCGCCGTGGCCTGCTCGCCACCGCCGTGCACCAGCACCACGCGGATCCCCAACTGGTAGAGCATCGAAAGCTGCTCGACCAGGTTGTCCAGCACCGGCCCGGCTTCGCAGAGCGTGCCGCCGAATTTGACCACGAACACGCGGCTCTTGTAGGCGCGGATGTAGGGGATCGCCGTTCGCAGACCTGCCAGATTGGATTGCACTTGCATCGTGCGACTTCCTTATTCAGAACCCGGCACGCGAGTGCCGGGTGTGGCCCCCGCCCTCGCGGGCGGGGTTCTGATTTACTATCAGCGACTGCAATATCGCGGCCTGCGCCCACAGGCGGTTCTCCGCCTGATCCACTACCACGCAGCGCGGATCGTCGAGGGCCGCATCGGTCATGACCACATTTCGCCGCACCGGCAAGCAGTGCATGAAGAGCGACTCGCGCCCGGGCAGCAGCGGCGCGTCGACCATCCAGTCACGGTGACGGCGGAAACTGTCGCGCTGTGCCTCGGGCGCTCCGTAGAACGCTAGCGCACCCCAGCTCTTGACGTAGAGCACGTCGGCCATGCGGCAGGCCGCGCGTTGATCGTCCGTCACGCTCAGGTTCGCTCCGGCCGCTTCACACCAGGCGCGGGCCCGATCCAGCACAGCCGGGTTTAGATCATAGCCGCGCGGATGCGCGATCGTCACGTGCATGTCCGCGCTGGCGGCGGCGAGCACGGCCGAATGCGGCACGGCCATCGGCAGCGCCTTGACGTGCGGCGCCCACGAGAGCACAAACCGGCGCCCGCGCGCCGCGCCAAGCTTTTCCTCCATCGTCATCCGATCCGCCAAACCCTGGCACGGGTGCTCCATTGCGGATTCCATGTTGACAACCGGAACCGTCGCATAGCGCGCGAACGCGCGAATCACCGCGTCGGCCGCGTCCTCAGCCGCATCCTTCAAGCCGGCGAACGTCCGCACGCCGAGCAGATCGCAGTAGCGACTCAGCACCGGCGCGGCTTCCTTGATGTGCTCGGCCCGATCGCCGTCCATCACAACGCCATCGCGGTGTTCGAGATTCCATGTGTCGGCGCCCACGTTAAGATTGATCGCGTGTCCGCCGTAGCGGAACATGACTGATTCGAACGAAGTTCGTGTTCGCAGCGAGCTGTTGAAGAACAGTATGGCCAGCACCTTGCCGCGCAAGCTCGCGCACGGCGCGCCGGATTTCAGCGCGCGTGCGAAGTCGACAAGCCCCGTCAGCTCGGTCGGCGAGTAGTCCAGCATGCTCAGCCAGTGACGCATGAATCAGGCCTTCAGAGCGCGCCCCAGTTCGTCCACCGCTTCCAGTGGCGTGTTGATCGGTGGCATCAGGCGGAGCAACTGCGGATTATCGCTGGTGCCGGTGATGAACCCGCGCTCCAGCAGGTGCTTCTGAACGTCCTTCGCGGCGCCCTCGACCACCAGTCCGATCAGGCAGCCGCGGCCCAGAATCTGGCGCACGGGGCCGATCTTCAGCGTATCGCGCATCCGCTCGCCAAGATGGGCAGCGTGCTCGACCAGCCGTTCCGCCTCGATCGTCTCGATCACGGCCAGCAGCCCCGCGCACGCGACTGGGCCGCCTCCGAAGGTGCTGCCCAGATCGCCGATCTTGATCGGAGCGGCCACGCGGTCGTTCATGACAACCGCTCCCATTGGAATGCCGTTGGCGATTCCCTTGGCGAGCGTGATCATATCCGGAAGCACACCGTAGGCGCCGGCCGCGAAGGGACGGCCGAGACGGCCCATGCCCGTTTGAATCTCGTCATAGATGAGCAGCGCGCCCATCTGATCGCAGCGCCGCCGCAATGCCGCCAGGAAGGATTCCTCCAGTTCGACAATGCCGGCAATGCTCTGAATCGGTTCCACGATGACCGCGGCCACGGCCTGGTTGATCAGCTCAACGTCGTCGATCGCGTTCGGCCGCAAGCGCGCCGTGTCAACGAGCAGGCCCTCCAGCGACGCGTGCAGTTTGGCGCTGTCCGTCGCCGCGACCGACAGCAGCGTGCGACCATGGAACGCCCCCTTTAGCGCTGCGATCCGTTTGCGCCCGGTTTGTTGAATCGCCAGCTTGAGTGCGGCCTCATTCGCCTCTGTGCCGCTGTTGCAGAAGAAGACGTGATCCAGGCCGGCCGGCGTGAAGCGGCACAAGCGCTGCGCGGCACGCGTCCGGACATCGAGCGGCACGACGTTCGAGTAAAACGTCAGCCGCGCCGCCTGCTCACCGATCGCCTGGGTTACCGCCGGATGCGCCTGACCGAGCAAGGCAACCGCGTGGCCGCCGTAAAAATCCCAATAGTCGCGGCCATTCGCGTCGCGCACGCGCGAACCGTAGCCCTCGACCAGTTCGATCGGGAACTGGGCATACGTATCAACTAGGGTTGAGGCACTCAATCAGAAATCTCCTGCGTTCGTACCGCGATTCAATGCCCTAGCGCGGGTAGTGACCGCGCCGTCCCTGGTCGCGTGCCAGGCGATCGACCTGATCCCAAGTCAGCCGAAAGCCTTTGGACTTGTTGCCCGGGAGCCAGACGATCCCACCCTTGCTGACTTTCAGGCGCCCGAGCAGCGCGTCATCCCGCTTGATCTGAAAGGGGATGTCTCTATATCCAACGGGCCGCTCCGGAACTTGAAAGACCACGTGATACGACATCGCACGCTCCCCTTCAGACCGGCCTGAATGACGGCGTCCATAGTCCCTCAGTCTCCGGCAAGCCGCACATCAGGTTCATATTCTGAATCGCCATGCCGGCCATGCCTTTGACCAGGTTATCCAGCGCGGCCATCGCGATCACCTGCCGGCCGCGGCAGGTGACGGCCACGTCACAGAAATTCGAGCCGACCACGTCCTGCAACGTTGGCGATTCGTCGACCACACGCACGAAGGGTCGACCGGCGTAGAAACTCTCATAGACGCGCCGCAGCGTGGGCGTGTCGCTTTCATCCGGGAGCGTCGCATGCGCCGTGACGAAAATCCCGCGCGCGGTCGGCAGGCTCTGCGCTACGAAACTCAGGTGGATTCGATTTCCATGTGGATCGCCCCACGCTTGCAGGATTTCCGGCTCGTGCTGATGCGCCAGCGGCTTGTAGGCGCGGAAATCGGCATGCCGTGTGGGATGATGCGTGGTCTCCTTCAGCGTACGTCCCGAACCGGAAGAGCCGGTCTTGGCATCGATCGCTACCGTGCCGGTGAACGCGCGTGTTATCAGCGGCGCAGCGGCGAGAATGGCTGCGGTCGCCAGACATCCGGGATTGGCGATGAACCGCGCGGTGCGTACGCGATCGGCGAACAGCTCGGGAAGCCCGTAGACAAAGTTCCGCCGGCAGTCGGGCAGCGGTGGCGACTCGGGATAGTGTTGTCGATGCAGAGTCTCATCCGCGAGGCGGAAGTCGCCGGAGAAATCGAGAATCTTCAGTCTGGACGCGGCCGGGTGGTCTGCGAATTCGCGCAAAACGCTCTCAATCGCCGCGCCGCTCAAGCCGTGTGGTAGCGCCGAGAAGATCACGGCGTGCTCGCTGGCGAGTAGCTGGTCCATGTCCGGCCCAGCCACCACGTGCAGATCGTAGAAGCCTCGCAAGTGCGGATGCAAGCGCGCGATCGGTTCACCGATCGACGTCGATGTCACCCAAACGACCTCGACCTGCCGATGCTGCACGAAGAGCCGCAGTAGCTCGCCTGCGCCATAGCCGCTCGCACCCAGGATGCCCACGCGTATCGCGCTGCTCATGAGGCCACCCGCTGGGCCGGATCCTCCAACGCGCGCGATGGCGGTGGGCACTCCCGGCGCTGCGCCAAGCGCTGAGCTACGAACTCGCCGAGCTCCGCGCCCTGCGTGCGGGCGTTGATGGCCGCCAGACCGAGATGTTGCTGGATGTAGCGCGTGCCGACTGCGTTGTCGGTTGTGGGGCCGCTGACGACGTCGATCGCCAGGCCGAAGCTCTCGCGCATGACGCGCTGCGCGCCCCAGGCGCCGACGGGATCGTTGGCGCAGAGGATGATGAGGGCCGCGACGCTCATGAGTTGCGGATCGGAAAGGATGGGCTGCACGCCATACTCGCCCAGGATTCCATCGCCCAGCTCGGCCACAATCACTTCGGCGCCTGCCTGGGCCAGGTGCCGCAGGAGTCCGCGGGCGACGGGCACGGCATTGTCGGCGCTGGTGGACACGATGCCGGCATCCGTGAAGGAGACGGCCCAGCGGGCCCCCTCGTCGGCCATCTGCAGTGTATCGCGCCGCAGCGAGACGCCGGTCAGCTTGCAGGCGCCCACCGCCACGCCGCGCGTCGTCAGCCGGTGCACTAGTTGGCAGGCGGCCGCCGTCTTGCCGCTGTTCATGCAGGTGCCCGCCACGTAGATTACCGGCACGCTAAGCGGCTCGTGACCATCACAGGCGATGGCGTTCATCCCGATATGGGCGGGGACGCCGGCGCGGCTCTCGAAATCGGGGAAAACCAGCACGGCCCCGAGCACCTCAATATCGAAGGGGCGGCCAACCTCCGGATTTTGCGAGGTACACTGGCCGATCACGCCTCCCAGGTTCAGCAACTGCAGCCGATCGCCGACACTGATGGACTCAGGAACGAAACCAGAATAGCCGTGCAGCGCGTTGCGATGCCCGAGCACGCCGGCAATCACGTCACCCTCGTGCAGGGCCACCATGCGGCCGTGGAGATCTTCGAGTGTGTTATAGACGGTCTTTTCGCCGTGCACGCGACCGGCGATGACGTAGCCCGGCTCGGCTACGATCTTGTCGATCAGACGTGTTTCGCGCCGCACCGGCACGTTCTTCGTGGCCGAGGCAATCTTGTCAATCCATATTCGCAATGCACATTCTCCAGACGGTTGGACGCTGAGACGCTGAGGTGCTGAGGACTCTTGTTTAATGCTTTCTCAGTCCCTCAGCGTCTCAGCGTCATCCATTCCCGGCTTTTGTGCCGACGCGTTGTAACAGCCAGTCCTGCAGGCCGTAGATTTTGGCGAAGGCGGCCGCCTCGGAGCCGTTCCAGAGTGAACTCTGCTCGCCATAAAGCGCGACATCCTTGCTCATGAGCGAGTAGGGACTGGTCGCACCGAGAACCAGCGCCTGACCACCGAACAACTTGACACGTATCTGCCCCGTGACGCGCTGCTGCGACGAGAGCAGGAACGCCTCGAGGTCGCGCATGAGCGGGTCGAAGAAACGCGCCTCGTGCAGGCACGAGCCGTACAGATCGCCCAGCGTGCTTTTCCAAAAGAGTTGCTGACGCGAGAGTACGAGCTTTTCCAACTCGCGATGGGCAGTGATTAGCGTGATGGCCGCCGGCGCTTCGAAAGCCACGCGGCCCTTGATGCCCAGGATCGTGTCGCCGACGTGCATGCCGCGGCCGACGCCGTGGCGCGCGGCGCACTCGTTCAGCCGTTCGATCAGCGCGATCGGGGGCAGACTCTGCCCATCCAGGCGCGCGGGTACGCCGCGCTCGAACTCGATCGCCGTCTCTTCGGGCGTGGCGGGCCGTTGTTCCGGCGGGGGTGTGAGCACATAGGCGGACTCGGGCAGCGCCGCGTCGCTGCGGTGCGTCTCGACGCCGCCGATTGTGGTGCCCCATAGCCCCTTGTTGATCGAATAGGCGCCCGTCTTGGCCGGAACGTTGATGCCCTGCTGCTTGAGATATTCAATCTCCTGCGGGCGCGTGAGCGACTGATCGCGGATGGGCGTGAGCAGCGCGAGTTGCGGCGCAAAAATCCGGAAAGCCACATCGAATCGGATCTGGTCGTTCCCGGCGCCGGTCGAGCCGTGGGCCAGCGCTTGGGCCCCGATCGCGACCCCATGCAGTGCCACGCGCTTGGCCTGGGCCACGCGCTCCGCGGAAACACAAAGTGGGTAGACTTCGCCGCGGAGCGCGTTGGCGAAAATCAGATAGCGGATGTAATCCTCGAAAAGTTCCTGACGGCCGTCGATCGTGCGATGATCGGCCACACCGAGGGCGCGGGCGTGCTTTTCGATGGCTGCCAGCTCATCGGCCGAGAAACCGCCGGTCTGCACCGTCACCGTGTGGACCTCGTAGCCCTGCTCGCGGAGCCACACAGCACAGTAGGTCGTGTCCAGACCGCCTGAGAACGCCAAGACCACTTTCGGTTTCATTCCTGCTCCTTTATGGCGGCTCACTGGCTCGGCAGGAGCCTCGCCCTCCCACGCACGTCTCACATCGGCGCGGCGGGAGTCTCGCCCTCCCCGACCTCGCCCTCCCGCTGGCGATCAGGTGCTTTGCATCCAGGCGTTCAGGAGTGCCACGACGCGCCCCTGAACGCTGCGACTGCGGACGGCCACAAAGATGGTGTCATCGCCGGCCAAGGTGCCGGCCACTTCCGGCAAGCGCTTGTTGTCCAGCGCCACGGCCACAGAACTCGCGGATCCGGTCGTAGTCCGGATAATGATCAGATTCGCTCCGATCGGCTCGACGCTTTTGATTAATCCAAGGAGCGGATCGCCAGGTGCCAGCCGGCTGCCGCTGGCGACCAGCCCGTCGGCCGGGATGTAACGGCCAGCCATCTTGACGAGGCCCAATTCGCGAATATCTCGGCTGATGCTCGCTTGCGTGGCTGCCAATCCGGAACCACGCATCAGAGCCACGATCTCGCGCTGGTTTCCGACCCGCTGCTCCTGAACCAGCCTCAGCAGAGCACTCTGCCGGCGGCGCTTGTCTGTGTGGTTAATCGTCTCCATGCATAAACCAACCCACGAGCGTATTATTATTCATCGACCGGTCGCGGTCAAGAGTTTTCTCCCAAAATAAGTGGCGCGCCGAGATATCCACGTCGGCGAGCCGAAAAATGGGGGGCGGAACGAGCTGCTATGCCGCTCGGATCAACCCGGCGGCTCGCCTTGAATCCCGTCGTTCGGCATCTATAGTGGCAAGGCTGCGCGTCGCTTGGACTCGCTGAATTCAGTCTGATGGCCCGGGGAGTTGACCGGTCATGATGAAGTTCTTTCGTAAATACAACAAGCAGATGCTGGCGGTCTTCATGGCCCTGCTGCTGGTGGTTTGGCTGGGCGGGGCGGCCCTCACCAACTTATTCCATCCCGACGAGTCCAGCCGGATTTTTGCGAACACGCGTTTCGGCCCTCTGCGACATCGAGATACGCAGCGCACCCGGAGCAGAACGGAGCTGCTGGACACGGTGGGGCTGCGCTGGAGTCTACTCGGAGGCACCCCGATCGATGACGTGGACTGGTTACTGTTGGTGCGCGAGGCCGACGAACTGGGCATTCACGTGGAGCCCGAGCGGGCCGAGGAGTTCCTGGCCAAGAATCGGCAGCTCGATCGCAATACGGTCCAGCAGATCGCCCGGCGGCGGAACGTCCGTGCGGACGCGATCTATGACGCGGTCACTGACTTCATGAAGGTGCGCGAGTTGATGATGCACATGCTGGACGCCGCCTCGCTGAGCGAGGCCGAGCTGCGGACTGCGGCCCGGGAGTACTTCGAAAACGTCAAAATCCAGGCCGTCGTGCTGAGTCCGTCGAACTTCATGAGCGACGACCAGACCTTCACGGAGGACCAGATTCGCGAGCAATTCAACAAAGGGCGCGACGAGCAGCGTGGAAAGGGCCTCAGTTTCGGTTACTTCCTGCCGCCCAAGATCAAGGTGCAGTACGTCAAGGTCGACCACAACGAGGTGCAGCAGGACATGCGGCTCAGCGACTCGACGCTGGTTCGCAAGGCGCGGCAATATTGGGACGACAACAAGGATAAGGACCCCGCATTCGTTCGGCCCAAGGACGAGGCCGCGAGCACGCAGCCGTTCGCGCACGATCAGCCAAAACGTTTCCAGACTTTTGAAGAGGCGCAAACGGTTGCGATGGAAATTGTCCGAAAACAGGCCGTCGCCGACGAAGTGGAGCGGACGGCCGAAGCCGTTATCCACGCCGCGAAGGAACCCTGGTTCGACACACCGGCTGGCAGCGACGGTTACAAGGTTGCGCCGGATACCGTCAAGTCAGAGCGGTACTACGAAGACACGGTGATCCCGAACCTGCCGTCGTCCGTCAAGCACAAGCAGGCGCTCCATGTTGTCACGACTGACTGGTTCACACAGGAGGAGGCGCGGACGCAAGCTGGGATCGGGGCGGCGCGCGTGGAAGGCAAGTCCGGGGCCGGGCGGGATTTCGCCACGCTGGCGTTCAACGTCCAGGGGTTGGCGAAGCTGCCGAACGACCCGCAGGCCGACCGTTCCGATTACCTGAGCCTGTATCAGTCGGCCAACGATCCGTTCCACGACGCCGAGGGGAATCTCTACGTCTTGCGCGTGATCGGCGTCGTGCCGGCGCACGCGCCTGAGTCGGTGGATCTGGTTCGCGATCAGGTCATCGCCGACCTGAAGCTGAAGACCGCCTATGAGAAGGCGCGCCAGGCGGCCGAGACGATTGCGGCGTCCGCCCGGAAGACAGGCCTCAAGAACGCCTGGGAAGCCGATCAGTCCATCCGGCCGCAGGTTCAGCCGCCCGATGGATTCGTCGATCCAGAGCCATTTCCGCGCAGGGATCCCTTGGGCCTGCAGATCGGGCGCGGCATAAAGCTGACGCGGCCCATCCTGAAGATTGGGGATGTCGATGATGAATTCCGCGAGGCCTGCTTCGCTTTGGGTGACCGGCCGTCCGGCGATTCGCGCGTCGAGGTCATTTCACAACCGCAGCTTTCCGAGGTGGTGGCCGTCGCGTGGCTCGAGACGCACCCCATGACCAAACAGCAGTATCAGCAGAACCGCGACAAGCTCCGCCAGAGCATCGAGAGCGAGCGTGCGCAACAGATCCAGACCGCATGGCTCTCGCCCGACCAGATTCGGGCGCGCAACGGCTTCCAGTCAGTGGGCAAGCAGGGCTGAACGGCCACTTCTGAGTGCTGGTCCCGAGAAGCGCGGCGCGCCGCCCACGCGGGGCGACGCTACAATCAAGG
Organism: Phycisphaerae bacterium; assembly: GCA_036505095.1. Lineage (GTDB taxonomy): Bacteria > Planctomycetota > Phycisphaerae > UBA1845 > UBA1845 > DASXUA01. Next base: position 2,960 of record DASXUA010000122.1, on the reverse strand, counting down.
GCATGGCCGACGAGCAGGCACTGGACGCGTTACGTACGAAGATCGTTAGCTTGCCCACCACGCCCGGCGTTTATCTGTTCAAGGATCGCGAAGGCCGGGTGCTGTACGTGGGCAAGGCCAAGAGCCTGCGCGCCCGAGTCGGCAGCTATTTCCAGGCCGCGGCGGATCTGCTCAACACGCGCGGTCCGGACATCGCCCGGATGGCCTGCCTGGTTTGCGACCTGGATTTTCTCGAATGCGAAACGGAAGTCGACGCCATTCTGCGCGAGGCGCGGCTCATCAAGGACATCCAGCCGCCGTTCAACGCGCAGCTCAAGGACGACAAGACCTTCCCCTATCTGGAAATCACCACCAGCGATGATTTTCCAGCGGTCTACGTGACGCGCACGCCGCGGCTGAAGGGCAGCAAGCTTTACGGTCCGTTCGCCAGCGCATCGGGAATACGCGAAGCGGTCAACGCCTTGCAGAAGGTGTTCAAGTTCCGCACCTGCGAGCTGGATATTCACGAGGGCGACGAATCGCGCCGCTTCTTTCGGCCCTGCCTGCTGCACGCGATTAACCAGTGCACCGCTCCTTGCGCTGCGCTGATCAGCCAGGAGGAGTATCGCAAGGACGTCGAGCGGCTCAAGAAGTTTCTCGCTTCGAAGCGCTCGGTCGTGCTGCGGCAGATGTCGAAGGAAATGGAGGCAGCCGCCCAGGAACAGCGCTACGAAGAGGCCGCCAGGCTGCGCGACCGGATCAAGGCGTTCGAAGCGCTTTCGCTTTCGGGCGATCCGGAGGTCGACGTGCAGCCCGAAGTCTTCTACATCGATCCGACCCGCGGCCTGGAGAAGCTGGGGGAAATTCTGGAGTTGGACAAGCCGCCGCGCAGCATCGAGGGGATCGATATTGCCAACCTGCACGGTGGCGAGGCCTGCGGCTCGCTGGTGTGCTTCATCGACGGCAAGCCGTTCAAGCCGGGTTACAAGCGCTTCCGCATTCAGTCGGTCGAAGGGATCGACGACTACGCGATGATCCGCGAGGTGGTGCAGCGGCGCTATCGCTACGCGGCCGGCGGCGACGAATTGTATCCCGACGTGATCCTGATCGACGGCGGATTAGGGCAGCTTCACGTGGCGCTGGAGGCCTTCAGTGACATGCCAGTCCGCCCGCCGATGGTCGTCTCGCTCGCCAAGCGCGAGGAGGAGCTTTACATCCAGGCGAAGAGCAAGCCTTACCGCCTGTCGCGCAATAACGAAGCGCTGAGATTGTTACAACAAGTGCGCGATGAGGCCCACCGCTTCGCGCAGCATTATCATCACATCCTGAGGCGCAAACGCACGTTCGACGAAGACGTGGCCGCCGGGCGCCGGCCACCGAGTGGGCGCCGCCGCCCGCCGTCGCCGCCCACAAGCGGCGACGCTACATTGGATATGTAGCGTCGGGCCTCGTGCCCGGCGCGCGGGGCGCAGCACCTCCGCCCGAAGGCGCCGCCCACAAGGGGCGACGTCACATCACGGATGCTTGGTTTCGGAGACCGCTCGCTCGCGCAGCGTCTTGGCGTCTTCGAGCAGCTCCTCACGGCTGGGCTGGGTCGCGGGAGCCAAACTGTACGATAGTGATCTTTGATCGTGAATCCATCCCGGCCAGAGCACCTCGCTTAGAAAATCGAAGGGGATCAACTGGTACCACGGCGGATTGACTTTCGCGTGCGTGCGCACGGTCTGGAAGCCTTCTTTGCGGACGATGACGTCATAATCGCCATACCAGGTGAAGTCAGTGCTCGCGGGCGAGCGGCCGATTTCCTCGTCGTTCAGGTACACGAGTGCGCCCTGCGGTTCGGTGTTCACGGTCAGCGTGCGGCGCACGCAGGCGCCGGCAGACAGAACGATCGCAACACAGGAAATCGCAATCGCCCCTGAAAGGGGCGCACTATGCCAGCCCAGGCTAGCGGCCTGGGTTCTCAGTGCACCAGCGCGGTGCCAGCCCTGAAAGGGCGCGCTAAGCGCATTCCAGCGTCTAGCGCGCCCGTTCAGGGCTTCGCGCCGCGCGCGCCGCCGAGTCCCAGGGCGTTGCCCTGGGCTGACATAGCGCAGGGCTTCGCCCTGTCTGATCCGCCTGCACGATTGCCGTGCAGAGGAGTTCATCGGCTCCGCGATCTGGCTCATCTCTGTTCCTCAGATATTCAGTGCCTTATCGCGCTTCGTCCAGCTCGCAAATCTCGGCGGCCGGGCCGTCGGTGTCCAGCAGGGCCACGGTGCAGCGGCCCGTGACCCAGCCGCAGCATTCCCCGGGGTTGAGCAGCAGCTTTCGCCCCTCATAGTGGGTCGTCACCTCGTGCGTGTGGCCGGTGATCACGATGTCGGCCGTCGCAACGTCTTCCGGCCGGCACCAGTCGATGAAATGATGCACGAGGATGCGCTTGCCCGCCAGGTCAACCCACAGCGGGCCCTCCTGAATCTGCGGCAGAAGCTTCTTAAGACCTGCGCGCTCCCCGTCGTTGTTGCCATACGTGAGGTGCAACGGCCCTTTCCAGGCCAGCAACCGTTTGGCCGCAAAGGGTGCGACGATATCACCGGGATGAATGACGGCCGCGACACCGCGCCGCACGAACAAATCCAGCGCGCGGTCGATCATCGGCAAGCGATCATGCGTGTCAGAGATCACGCCAATAAGCATGACGAGGCATCCTGGGTGTCTTCTTATCGCATGCATGCGGCCGACGCAAGGCACAACCGGTGGCATCCGCCGGACGCAGACTCTAGAATCCTGGAATGCCGGAACTCCCCGAAGTCGAAACGATCGTCCGCAAGTTGCGCCCGAAGCTTCAGGGCCGGCGGATCGCCGATTTCCGCTCGCGCTGGCGGCGGCAGGTCTCGCCCAACGCGGCCGCGGTGCGACGTGCCATCGTGGGCCGGACGATCACGCGCCTCAGCCGCCGCGGCAAGTTCATCGTGCTGCAACTCGATACCGGCGATGGT
>DASXUA010000121.1:0-3881 GCA_036505095.1 Phycisphaerae bacterium | reverse complement strand
TTCGACGAGATCTTTTTTGTCGACCTGCCGCGCGAGGCGGTCCGCAGGAACATCTTCGCCATTCACCTGCGGCGGCGGCGGCGCGATCCGGCAAGCTTCGACTTGGCCGCGCTGGCGTCGGCGGCCAATGGCTTCAGCGGCGCCGAGATCGAGCAGGCGATCGTGGCCGCGATGTACTCGGCTTTTCGCGACCGGATCGAAATCGACACGCCGCGCATTCTCAATGAGCTGGCGACCACGCGCCCGCTGTCCGTGACGATGTCCGAACGCATCGCCGAACTGCGTACCTGGGCCGCCGGCCGCTGCGTGCCGGCCGACGTCTGACCGGCCGCGGGCCTTCACGTTTAGCCGGACCCGAAAGGGTTGCGCCGCGCCACGTTTAGCCGCAACCCCGAAGGGGTGCGCTGCGACCACCCGGGTGGCATGGCTTCACGGCTTTAGCCGGGTAGCCATGCGAGCATGCTTACCCGCTGCGCGTGAAAGCCTGCCACACCGCCTCGCACCCCGGCGCAAAAAAAGGATGGAAGATGCCGCCGTGGCGTGGGCATCTTCCATCTCGTGATGTTCAGTCTTGCGTGCAAGACTTGGCTGCCGCGATCGGGTTGCCATCGGCCGCCGTGGCGTGTAGCCGGTGGCCCGCGCGGCGCCGCCAGCGGATTACATCATCGATGTCTTCCGCTTGGCTTTCCGCCTCTTGGCGCCCTTGCGCCCGCCCTTCTTCGCGGCTTTGCGTTTCTTCGCCATGAACATCACCTCCTTTCTACCCCGGATACTAACGCGGCGCGCGGTGCTGTCAAAAGAAATTTTTCGGATTTGGAAAGATTTTTGCTTGCCCGCCCGGCCCCCGCGCGCCGGCCAGCGCGATCGATCCACGCGATCTTGGCGATGATGGACTCCAAGATGCTGAGAATCTGAGAAGCAATCGGTCAAACGCGCTCAGGGATTCAGCGTGTCTGAGTCCAACATCTGCGTGCGCAAAGCGGCGCAGCTACCACTGCGCTTCTTCGAAGGCGCCCATGGCTTTGGTCGGGCGCGCGGGCGGGCGGGCCTTGAGAATGGCGCTGGCCAACGTGATGTCGGCGCGCGTCGTGATCTTGATGTTGGAAGCATCGGAGAGGACGACCGTCACTGGCTGCCCTTGTCGTTCGACGGTCTGGGCATCGTCCGTAACACCCTCCGGCAGCTTGCGATAGGCCGCCAAGATCAGATCGCGGCGGAAGACCTGCGGCGTCTGAGCCTCGTAGAGGCCTTCGCGATCGATAGTTGCATCGACCACTTTAGCCGCCGAAACGCGCTTGATTGTGCCGGTCAGCGGTGCAGCCAGAATCGCCGCCCCGCTGCGCTGGGCCTCGGCGAACACCGCGTCGATCATCTGCGGCGTCACGCACGGCCGGACCGCGTCGTGGATCGCCACCAAGTCGGCATCCTCGCGAACGGTATTCAGGGCGGCCGCCACCGACTGATAGCGCTCCTCGCCGCCGGTCACCACCTGCACCCCCATGAAGCCGAGGTTGGCGCCGTACTGGCTCTTGATCGTGGACAGATCGCTGCTGCTGACGACCAGGATCGTCTGGCAGACGTCCTCGCGGTTGATGAACAATTCGAGCGACCGCAGGAAAATCGGGCGGCCGTCGAGTTTGGCGAAGGTCTTTTTCTCTTCACCGGCGAAGCGCTCGCTCTTGCCGGCGGCGGGAATGATCACTGCGACTCTAGCCATTGTTACTTCCTTTGGGTCTAGGCGCGTTGCGGCCGCGGACGGCGCGCCGCGGGTCCCGGCGCGCCGGGACCGGAATCAAGCCGGCCGAATACCATGCGCCCGGCCGAGGTCTGCAGAACGCTGGTGACCGTGATGGTAATCGTATCGCCAATGTGCTCGCGGCCGCCCTCGGCCACCACCATGGTGCCATCCTCCAGGTATCCCACCCCCTGGCCCGGTCCTTCGCCCGGCTTGATGATCTTGATGGTGAGCATTTCGCCCGGCAGGAAGACCGGCTTGAGGGCGTTGGCGATGTCGTTGATGTTGATCACGTCCACCCCGCGGAGCTGGGCGATCTTGTTCAGGTTATAGTCGTTGGTGACGATGCGGCCATCGAGCTTCTTGGCCAGCTCGACCAGCTTCTCGTCGACGCTCATGCCGACCTCGTCACCGGTGGAGCGCACGTCGAGGATTTTGATCTCGACCTTCTCGTTGAGCTGCAGCTTGTTGAGCATGTCCAGCCCGCGCCGGCCGCGGTTACGTTTGAGCTTGTCGCCGCTGTCGGCGATGGCCTGCAGCTCGTTCAGCACGAAACGCGGGATGATCATCTCGCTTTCGATCACCCGCGTCTCGGCGATATCCGAGATGCGCCCGTCGATGATCACGGAGGTATCCAGAATCAGCGGGCGCGCACCCTTGGTCTGCTTGGCGAATTCGACGTAGGGAATCACGAAGCGCACGTCGTCTTTCGTCTGCAAGATGAAGCTGACTGCCAGATAGCAGGTGATCACCCCGATCATGAGCTTGATGGTGCTGACCAACGGGTGGTCGCGCTCGACCATCTGCGGCTCCGTGACCGTGACGTGCTCGCTGCGCGACTGCGCCGGATTGTTGGGGTCCGGAACCTGTTGGATGCGGTCGGTCGCGACGGGCCGCGTTTCATAGTAGCGGAGTTCCGGAAAGAAGGACTCGACCAGCAGGTCGATGATCAGCGACAGGCCGAAGGCCACCACCATGCCGACCAGCAGGCCGAAGAACACCCCGGAGATGGCCGCCAGCGACTTCTTGGGAACGAACACGTCCCAGGCGATCACCAACATGGCCAGCCCGGCGCAGGCCAGCAGCACGGCTTCCTTGTGGTACTGAAACAGATTACCGCCGACGAGCCCGGCCGACGGGCCGGCGATAAAGCTCATCGCCACCGCCAGCAGGGCGAGTACGAATAGACCGCGCAATACGCTGAGCAGCATATCGAGGCTCCCTCAGGCCTTGCAGATCAATAAGAGTATAGGGCATTCGCAAGCGAAGGGTAGCGGCGCTCGCCGTAACCGAAGTAGCCAGTGGCCGGTTACTAGCAGCTAGCAACTGGTCACTGGCCACTGAAATGGAGGCGGCGGGAATTGAACCCGCGTCCAACACGCTAATTCTACTGGGGAAACCGAAAAACGTCGAGGCGCGCGCTGCAGAATCCGGTGCAATCGGCGCCGATCCAGACTTAGCTACCGTCGTGTCCGCCTGGCCGAACCTGCCAGCCGCGATCCGCGCCGGCATCATGGCAATGGTAGCCAGCGGCCGCACACGGTAGAGTAATCACGACCGGGACGGCGTGGCGACGGCTACGCCAAGCGGCGAGGGCGATGCTTGCGGACGCACCTACCCACAGGCATCGCCCGGACCGGCCCGGCGAAAGTAGGTGCCCGATGCAAACCGACCGACCCCTGATAACTTTTCGCGAACTGAGAGAGCGACTACTCCAGATTCCTTCGGACGCGCCCGATGACATAGGCCCGCTTGAGGTGGACGCGATCGGTGTGCAGGCGTGCAAGGTCGTGGCGGAGTACGTGCGGCGCAAGGTTGGCGGATTCTTTGAAACGATGGAGCCGGACGTCTTCCCGCACGGCGTGCCGGACGGCTGCGAACTCGGCGGCATGAGCTACGATGATTCGCGGCACTGGCTGGGAATCTGGAACGCCGCATTATTGCCGTCCCTGGCGTATTGCCTTCCGAACGCGCTCCCGAGCCCCACCCGCATCGGTGCGGCAGAGCGGCAAAGCAAGCGGCTGCCGGCTAAGGGTTGCGCAGCCGCATATGGCGGAACGATTTCCTATCTGGCTGACCGCTGGCGACAGCGGCGGGATGAATACGCGCTGGCGCTCGAAGCGCTGCAGCGGCATGTTGACGAATT
>DASXUA010000120.1:0-3259 GCA_036505095.1 Phycisphaerae bacterium | reverse complement strand
GCGCCGGCCGCCCGAAAGAGCGGGCGCAGCCGACAAGACAGGCGCGTGAGCCGTTCCTCTGCAGTGAATTTCAATCGTGTGGCTTGCACGGGCCCCTCCTGCTGCGCGCCAGGGCTACGAGCTAAGCTTCAATGTCGAAATGGCACGAGGACGGGAGATCGGCACCAGGTCTCGGGCACCGCGCCACTACCGAGCAAGTGTGCCAGGGCATCGCGCGACCGTCAGGGAAATTCTCTCGGGAATGCGCGCCCTCGCGCACCCTCCGGGGGGCGACGTTAAGCTAGCGCGTTACAGCAGGAGCGCACGGGGAGCACTCGGGCGCTCAGTGCGACTGGACGTGACGCCCGGCTGTGGGGCGCAGCTACCGGGCAAGCGGTAGAGACGCAGCGCGGCTATGGCGCCATCCAGCGCTGGCCCACAGCCGCGCGGTTACACGTCTCGACGGTCGGCGCGGCGCTGGTGGCTGCGCCGCCAGCCGGGGACGAATCGCATTAGCATCGTGAACTGCGGGCGATGACCGGCGACGAAGCGGTAAGCCCACTCGCACAGCGCGGCCACGCCCGGCACGCGCCGGTATAGCCAAAGCATCGCCGCCGCGGCCGCAGAGCGGCGCGCGTACGGCAGGACACGGAACACGGCCTCCGCCCCGCTGGAAACGCGGCCGTCCGGCTCGATCAGGTGCACGGCCCGCTCGAAGCGCGTGCGCGGGATTTCGGGGAACCGTCCGGCCGCTTCCTGGTAGGGCGCGTATTCGACGCGTTCCCCAGTTCGGGCGTGCCAGCGCCCGATCCAGTAGGCGCAGAACGCGCAATCGCCGTCGTAAATCATCAAAGGCCGATTCACCGGTCCAGCTTTCAGCGCGCGGCCCGGAAGAAGCGCTCGGGCGTGCCATTCGGACCGATCGCGATGCGCAGCGCTGCGGCACAGCGGGGACAATGGCCCTCGTAGGCCGTGCCGGCCGCGTTGCGATACACGCGCGCGTAGACGTGGCAGCATTCGAACTGTACGCCGATCCAACGGCGCGGATGAGCGCCGTTCCGCGGATCGGCCGGGGCCGATTCGTCCACGTCCGCGATATCCAGATGATAGGCCGGGTTGGGTTCGGTCATGGATTCTTGTCGCCAGCGCGCTCCGCTCCCATGATATCGGCGGTCTAGCGACTAGAAACTACAAAACTGGAAACTAGAATGGCGCACGCTCGGCAGTAGTGTAAGCAAAACCCCGATGGGGGTCTCTCTAGTTTCTAGTCTCTAGTTTCCAGTTTCCAGACCATGCCGATGGACTCCGATTCTGACCGCCCTGAAAACCGCGAATTGGTCCGGGTCCGAACGGAGCGTGACGAACTCGTCGCACGCGTGCTGGCGCTGGAAGCGCGGCTCCGCCAATTCGAATCGGCCGAGCGGCCGCCCAGCGGCGTGCCGCGGGTCGAGGGACGGCCGGGCTCAAGCGCCGGACCCGACGTTCCGCTGCCCCCAGAGGCCGCCAAACAGGTGTTCGAGCTGCTCCCTGCGCTGGGCAGCATCCTGCCGGCCGATGCACCCCTCAGCGCCCTGCGCCTGACGGAGTGCTTCGGCGCGCTGGTCGGGCTGATGCGGATGCTGGATCGCACCGTCCTGGCACAACTCGCGGCCCTCGGCAAATACAACGCGCGCATCCATGAGATGGCCGAAAACCTCGACAAGCAGCACCTGCTGGATGTCGATTCCATTCTGTGCAAGAGCTTCGCCCCGGTAACGCCCAAGGCCGTCCTGCTGCGCAACTACTGCGATTTGCTGCTGCGCTGGATTTCCGCCATTCTGGTGGGTACGCAGGGAACCATTCTTGACGTTAACCACCGCCTGAGTGATGCTCTGAACTGGGAAAAATGGACGGTGCCGCGCGGCGGCTTCTTTAAGTCCGAGGACAGCATCTACTGGGCCTTCTACAAGGAACATGTCAAACCGAACCTGCCCCTGGAGTTCGAGGAGCAGGTCAAACGTGTATGCGGCGACAAAATCTTCGAGGCCTACGGCGCCATCCGCGGCCGGCTGCTGGCCGGGAGCTAACGTTCCGAATGGCGGTGAGATTGTTTTCTAGTTTCCAGTCTCTAGTTTCTAGTTTCTAGACCATGCCGATCCGGCTGATGGAATTAGCTTCGCCCGTCTTCCTGTACCTGGCGGCTCTGCGCCGCGGTCGAGCACGCGGTGTGCCGATCGTGCCTGACGCAGTGCACGATGAGTTGATCACGATATTGGAGGAGCAGGGCGATCGTGCCCGGGATGATCCGGCGCTGGCGGCGGCGTGGGTGCTGGCCCGCGAGCCGTTGGTCTATTTGGTGGACGAGAGCTTGACGCGAATGGAGCAGGCGCACCCGGCAACGGCGCCAGCATCACCAGGCCAGGCCGGCTGGTGGTCCCACCACCTGCTCGAAATCGAGTTACTGGATCACAGTGAGCCCGGCCGCGCCGAGCGGTTCTTTGAGTCGCTGCACGAACGTTTGAGCGCCTGGGAGGCCGGCGAGCACGAGCCCATCGGCGCCAAGCTGGCTGAGGAGTTGCTTACGGTTTACTTGACTTGCCTGCAATTTGGGTTCGAAGGGCGCTACGCCGGTCGGCCGCACGAGCTGACGCGCGAGGCGCACCAGATTTTTACCAAACTACCCGCGGCGGCACGCACCCAGGCGAAGGAACTGTTTCCCGACGCTTACCGGCATACGATCGTCATGCCGCCGACCTATGAGCCGTTGATGCGGGTGGGATGGGCGCTGGCGGTACTGGTGGCCGGTGTGGTGACGTTATTTTTGTTCCGCGCTTACCTGTGGCACCGCCTGGACGGCGACCTGCGTGAGGCGACCGGCAAGGTCAGCGACTTTGCCGAATTCGTCACCCGCGATGCGCCCGCCACGGCGGATCTGCGAGATGTGCACCAACCATGAGTGATCGATTTCGATGGTGGCGCTCCCTGCCGGTCGAGCTGCGGATGCTGCTGGCCTTGCTGCTCATCCTGACGGGCAGTTGGGTGGTTTCTCAGATTCCAGCCGGAAATCTGAAGGAGCAGCTCTGGCGCACGCTGCCGAAAGTGGCTGCGATCGGCGCGGGCCTGGCGCTGGTGCTGGGGGTTGGCTGGCTGCTGCATGTCCGGCGGCAGCGGCGCTTCCGGCGCGAGCTGGAACTGACGACGGCCGGTCCGACGCGCCGCGAAGAGGCGGAGCGCGAGCGCGAATACAAACGCAAGTGGCTGCGCGGCATCGAGCAGCTCCGCGCATCGGGCAAAAGCCTCT
>DASXUA010000119.1:0-12987 GCA_036505095.1 Phycisphaerae bacterium | reverse complement strand
GGGTCGCCCCTCACCTAGTCATCCGATTGCGAACTCAACAATCCAGTAGAGGCGATTCGAACTCCAGTAAGACCTCTGGGATTGACTCATTTAAGTATACATGCGCGAAGTGCACATGTCAAGCAAATTCGCCTCTTCGTCAACATTTTCATGTCCTCGATCACACAGGCGCGGCCAAACGCGCGCTCGGTAGCTCGATGGTAAAGGTCGTGCCGCGGCCCACCTCACTGTCAACCCTGAGCGTTCCGTCATGATCGGCAACAATACCGTGGCAGATGCTCAGCCCAAGCCCCGTTCCGCCCGAATCCCCCTTGGTCGTAAAGAAAGGGTCGAAGATGTGCCGCAGCACCTCGGGCGGGATGCCCGGGCCGTCGTCCGCGACGATCAATCGGACCTTTCCGTCGGCGCAGCCGGTCCGCACCGCGAGACGCGCCCCCCCGCGCGCGTCCGCGGCGTTCTTGATCAGATTCACGAGGACCTGCTCGATTCCGGTCGCGTTCATCAGTACCGGGGGAAGGTCCGACGCGAGATCCATGGCGAACTGGATTTTCATCGAAGGAGCATAGGTACGGGCCAGACGCACCGAACGGCGGACCACGTCGTTGAGATCGCCCCGCACTTTGGGGGACCTTTCATTGTGTGCGAACGAGAGCAGGCCACGGCTCATGCGTGCGGCGCGCTGAGCCTGGTCCTTAATGGTGCGGAAGTTCTCGTCCGCGTCAATCTTTTGCTCGTCGCGCAGTCCGCACTCAGCCGACAGAACGATCGCGTTGAGCGGGCCGTTGATCTCGTGCGCTAGGCCCGCCACGAAGGTGCCGAGTGAGGCCAGCCGCTCCGCGCGGTGGAGCTGCGCGAGTGAATCATTGAGCGACTCGCTCCGCTCAGCGAGGAGCTGCTCGAGTTGCTCGCAGCGCCCCGCCAGCTCACGCTCGACGCGCTTGCGATCCGTGATGTCGCGGAAGTACACGACGAGCCCGCCGTCTTCAGACGGAAAGACCTTGATCTCAAACCAGCGGTTCTGCAGCTCGACCGGGCCCTCGAATTCGATCCCGATCCGGTCCGCCATCGCGCGGCGGCACTCGTGCCTGAGCGGGCCGATGCTCTCGGGTAACGCATCCCAGAGGACTCCGGCCAGGAGTTCGTCACGGCGCCGACCGATAATCTGCTCGGCGGTCGGGTTGACCCAGGTGAAGCGCCAATCAGCGTCGACTGCCACGACCCCGTCCGAGACGCACTCCAGAACGGTCGCAGCTCCGGCGCGTTCGAACTCCACCTGGGAACGGGGTGCCTGCTCGCCCACGGCGGGCCCCGGGCGCGTGGGCAAACCTGTAACCCTAAGCGTTTGGGCGAAGCCGTTAGAGCCTACGCGGGTAGACTCGCTCCTCGTCTCCACTGACATGGCAAATCCTCCATTCCTAGCAGCCGCTGTCTGGTGTACCACGCCGCGCTCGCGAAATTCTTGCGACGGTGTCGAGTTCCATCTCGACTTGCGTTGCAGCCGGCACGCCTCCCCCCAAAAAAAAAACGACGCGGCGGAATGCCTTCAGGCACTCCACAACGTCGGCTTACTCGTTGACAGGCCCCCCGCCGTAGCGGAGCGCCCCTCACCCAGTCATCCGGTTCTTGAAGCCGCCCCTCGTCGACAGACAGACTCAGCGGCGACTAACGTCAAGTATGCCACAGGAAATACCCCGCGTCAAGCGGATTCTTCCGATTTTTTCAGGCGGCGCGCCAATTGGGGTCTCTTACGCCGGAAGGTGATTCCTTGGTGCCACGCGCAAGGCGGCCGTTCGTCCGCCGCCGCTGATCTTGTGGAGACTGAAACCAAGGCGCTTCTATTTCTTCCGCGCTTCTCGCGCGAGAACCGGCCCGTCCAAGGAGAAGAGGACGACCTCTTCACCGGTGGTAGTGCTGATGTCGTGATGCAGGCTCACGACTCTGGCGCCGGTGATCTCCTTGACGACGCTCTCCAGGATTGGTCGCGCCGTTTCAATCAACTGGGTACGCACTTGCTTGAGCAGGTCCCTGCCCTTCTCGGCCGGAAGCGTATGGACCAGATGCTGTTCGGCCGCGGTCAATACACCACGGAGGCGGACCACGAGAAGATCACCCAACAGGTAGGCGTGCACGTCCTTCGGGCCCCGGCCCAGGTACTCCTGTTGAAAGCGGATCACTCCTTGGCAGATGGCGGCTTCGATTTCTCCGAGCGTCTGCATAAGGACCTCCGACGTGAATCGGCGGGCAGACGGGGAACGGTCCGCCCGTGACGACCCGACAGCAATACTCCGTTATCCCCCTGGCAGTCTGGATTGTTCGGTTGACCTCTCACCGGCGGATTTCCGCGCTTTTTTGACCGCCGCCTTCTTTCGCGGCATCGGCTTGCCCCTGTCGGCTGAGGCCTTGTCGCCAGTAAGGCCGATGAACCGCTCGATGAGGTCCTGGACCTCCTTCAACGCTTGACGCACAGTGTTTTCTTTGACCCGCTCCCCGCCGCGGCGGGGTGCCTTTGGGCGTTTTCCTCCCACAAAAAGCTCCTGGAGGTGATCGTGCAGAATCTGGGCAATTCGCTGGCGTTCACGATGTTCCGCGAGCGTCAGTTCCGAAGCCAGCCTGCGAAGCTGCTTCGACCGGTCGCGCAGCACCTGCTCGGCCAGCTTGCGTTTGGCAACCTGGCTACGGAGTGACTGGACGGTCTGCGACAGTGCGGCGGTCCGTTCCTGGACCCGCTTTTTCAGTTCCTCCTGGGCATCACGTTGCTGTTGCTCGGCTTGTTTGCGGGCCGTGACGTCCTCGATCATGGCCATGAATTTGACGGCGCGGCCGGCTTGATCCCGCAGGCCGGCCCCGTTGACAGCCACCCAAATGACACTTCCGTCTTTTCGAATGCAGCGTTTCTCGATGGACCACGCGTCGGCCTGACCGCGGATCACGCGCGCCAGTCCCTGCATGTCTCTGCGGCGATCTCCCGCGTGCGTGAGGTCAATGTAGGACTTGGACAGCAATTCTTCGGCTGAATAGCCCGCTATCTCACAGAACTTCGGGTTGACTCGGGTGAAGCGGAAAGCGGGCGTATCGGCCTGGACCATACCGACGCCGGACAGCTCGAACATGGCACGGAATTCCTCGTTGCTCTCCAGTAACGCCTCCTCGACCTTGCGGAGCAGCAGGAATGCGATCTTCCCCTCGCCAACGACCGCATCCACTTCGTGGTGCTTCAGGGCCTCGATGATCGGCTCCGCTAAGGCCAGCCGCGTTTCGAGTTCTCGATAGGTCGGTTTGGTCTTGCTCATGATTCACTTCCCGACAGTCGCAGCGCAGCCAGGACCTTCTGTGAATCACTCAGGTTGCCCAAGACTCTCACCTGGGGACGTGGAGCGACCAGGATCAACGCCGGGGTGACCAATATGTTGTTGCTGACCGCCGCTTCATAGTTCTTCACCACGTCAACCGTTTCAATCGTGCAACGACCGTTCAAGTGCTCCCGGCACAGGCGATGAAGGTTGGCCAGAGCTTGTTCGGAATTCGTGCCGTTGCCTGCCACGAACAGCCGCAGCAAGTAATGGCCAGCCCTTGACACGCCGCCGCGGTCGCCCGCGGCCTGCCCTGCGGCAGGCGTGCCGCCCGGCGGCCCTTGACGCGCCGCAGGCTTCGCCCGCTCGCTTCGCGAGCCGTGCCGCCCAGCAACACGCGGCATGTCAAGGGTCAAGGGTCCTTTCCCCCGACGGAGCTTGGCTTTGGACACCTGGCTCATTTTCCACCATCCTTCGGATCGGCTTGTCCCGCCCGAGCCGATGGGAGTCGCAGGTTATTGGGGAACTCGATGCCGTGGTCGGTAATATAGAACGACTCGCGCCGATTGGAGTGCCCCGAGCCTCTGGACTTGATGATCAGGATCTGTCGGCCGATCTCCTGGCCGGCGTCGATGAAGCGCAGTTGGATGACCGCGTCCACCACGGACGAAAAGCCGATGCCGCTGAGTTCCTCACCGCCGCCCGCCAGACCGGAGCTCTGGTTGGTCAGGATGCAGGTGATGCCGCGCTCCTTGACGACGGCCACCAGCCGCATCAGGTAGTCAAAGGCCGCCTGTTCGGACCCCATCCGAACACAGGCCGAGATGGCGTCCAGGATCAGGTGGTCGGGCTTGAAGCTGTCGATGGCCTCGAGCACGCGGATCAGGTGGTTGTCAGACCCCATGGACTCGGGCAGTGCGGTTTGCACCACAAGCCTTTGGGTCCGCATCGCCGGCCGCAGGTCGATCCCGGCGCTGAGCATCCCGGAGATCATCGCCTCCTGGGATTCCTCAAAATTGAGGTATAACACCCGTTCGTGGCGACGGGCGGCGGCCTGGGCGAACGCGCTGGCCAGCATGGTCTTGCCCGTGCCGCTGGAGCCCGCAATAAGGACGCAGGCTGCGCGTCGGAAGCCACCGTTCATCATGGCGTCCAGTCCGCCCAATCCGGAGGAGACCTTCTGCCCCAGCGGCCGATGGGTCAGTTTCGCCTTGGTCAGCGGAAAGAGGACGATGCCGCTTTCGCCAATGACGTAGGGATACTCGTTGGTCCCGAAGCCGGAGCCGCGATACTTGATCACCCTGAGCCGGCGCGTCGCCACCTGTCCCTGCACGCGATGGTCGAGGCGGATCACGCAGTCTGCCATGAAGTCCAGAAACTCGTAGCGGTGGGCCATATTCCCATCGAGCTGCGCCTTCACCGAAAGGACGCTCGTCAGCTTGCGGTCAATCAACCAGTCGTGGAGCCGATACAATTCGATGCGCTCGCGCTGCGAGTCGCCATAAATGCGCAGCAGCACATCCAGCGCATCCATCACGACCCGCTTCGCCCGGATCTTCTTCGCGTGTCCGTCGACAATGGCCAGCATGCCGTTAATGTCGAAATCGCCTGAGAGGACTTCTGCCCCGTACAAGCGCGCCTCGACGACGGCGACCTTGCCGGCCTTTTCCAGGCCCGCCAGGTCCAAGCCCATGGACAGCGCGTTCTTGCGAACGGCCTCGGCTCTTTCTTCGAACGTGACGAACACGCCGGGCTCACCTGCCATGGCCCCACGGCAAAGGAACTCCAGTCCCAGCACCGTCTTTCCGGAGCCCGGCCCACCACTGGCCAGCGTGGTTCTGCCGCGGGGAAGTCCGCCCTCCAGCACTTCATCCAGGCCGCGGATTCGGGTGGGCACTTTCGGAATGGGGCGGCGTCGTGCGCGCATACTCTATTCCTCTCTTCTTCTGCCACGTCGGGTCGGCCCGCAAGCCTGTAAACCCTCCGGGGTCACCACGGCGACTCGCCTGTGGCGAGTTTCTGGCACAAATACTCCTGTGAACAAAAAAACCGACGCGGTCGAAACACCCTGAGGCGTTCGATCACGCCGGCTTGCTCGTTGACAGGCCTTCCGGCACCGCCGGCTTGCCCTTCATCCAGCCATCCGACTCGGGGGCGATCGGTACAGCGCTCGCGCTCCGATACGTCCATTGTGACGCACGCAGGGGACAAAGTAAATGGCTTCACCCATACGATGCACCGGTGCATGGCCGCTGCCGCGGCGGGCCTCGCGACAGCTCGCGCTCTCGACACTTGCAAGCACGGTCATGCGGTCATGCACCCTGCTCGTTGACTGTTGCCGCGGATTCGTTAGATTCTGCATTGCGATCATCGCCCGAGCACTCGCTTGGCGCAGCCGGGAAGCGTGTCACCGGTGCGGAACCTCGACGGACCGTGGAGCACCATTTGCTGTGAAAACCCAGGGAGAAATCGAGGCCGGCATCTGCGAGGGGATCACACGTTTCGAGCAGGAATACATGGGCCGTGGGCCCAAGCACATCCGCGCGCACCTCTTCGCGGACCTTTTAGTAGTTCGCCTGCTGGGCGTTCTAACTGCGGCCGAACGGCAGCTCGTCAAGTCGGTGTCGCCCGATCGCGGGCGCGGCCTGCTCAAACAAGTCCGCACGGAGCTGATCGAAACGGGCCGGCCAATCATGGAACAGATGGTCGAGAAGGTCACGGGCGTCAAGGTCTTGAGCATGCACCACGATATCAGCACCGTCACCGGCGAAGAGGTCGTCGTTTTCACCCTGGCCGAGGCCCCGGAATCCGCCCCGCGAGGCAAAGACCGGACGTGACCGCGCGCGTACATCCCGGACGGCGCTTCAACACCGAAACGGGAAAGATCAGCCGAATCGGAAGCGCCGGCATCTCTGCCGGCGCGAACCTTCTCTCGCCGTGGCTGCGCCGAGGGCGTGCAGGACGTCATCAAGGGCGATGTCTTCGGCGACCATTTCCTGCTAAGCGTGCTGGGTAAGACGAAGCTGCTGGGCAGCGGCCTGAGCTCGAATGATCTTGAGAATGTCAGCCCCGCCCACGCATAGCTATTTGACCAGCCGCTCCAGCGCGGCGATGGCTTTCGTTTCGGATTCGTGCAGCGCGACGATGCGGCCGCGGAGTTGCTCGAGCAGGTCGGCCGTTTCCTGGGACTTCAGCGGAAAACCGGCGACGATCTCGGATTCCAAGGCTTTCAGGCGTTCGCCGGCGCTGCGGATTTCGTCCAGCGCTTCGGCGCCCTGCTCTTCGAACAGCCGGCAGCGCCGCGCGAGCAATTCCTTGGTTTCCTTGAAGGGCTTGACCTTGCTCGGCAGGGCCGTCTCGGCCAGATCGCTCCACGCTTTTCCCAACTCGCGGTAATGGCGGGCCGCGTCGCTGAAGCCCTTCTGTTTCGTGATTGTGCCGGCCTCGTCCAGAAACTCGGCGTACAGATTGCGATACAAGCTTCCCCCCGTGCCGGCCGTCTCGATCGAGTGATACACGTCGCGCAGCGCCAGATACAGTTTGCCGCCCGTGTAAACCTTCGGCCAGCCTTTGGTGTTCTTGCCGTTCGTGATCAGCTTAGACCACTCCTGCACGCCTTCCAGGCTGAACGTCTTGATCTTCGGCTTGAGCAGGCTCTGCGTGCACGCGCGAATACCTTCCAGCACGGCATCTTTCAGACCCGCGGACGTCAGCTTCGCGGGCGCGTCGAAGGTGAGCGTGCGGTTGTTGTGCGCGCAGATCTGCGCGCGGGCTTTCTCCAAGTCGTCCAGCGCGATGGTCAGCGAGGTGGCCGCGCGATCGGCGAGATAGGCCACGCCCGCGCCCTCGTCCACCCCGTGCACCACCAGCGAATACATGCTGCAACTGTGTAAATCGGAGCCGTAGTACGGCAACATGAAACGCGCGCACCAGACGATCACCGGGTTGCCGGCCGCCAAGGCGTCACGCAGATTCTTGTAGGCCGCCTTCGGCCCGGTGCTCTCCGTGATCTGCGTGCGCGCCCCGATCCGGTCGAAAAAGCCTTCGTAGAATTCCGCATCCGTGGCATACGACAGCGTGCGGCCGACGATCGTGATCCCGCCGCCGAAACCTTGACCGACATACGAAGGACAGAACGAGTAACCCGCACCGATGCCGCCGGCAATTCCCAGGCACAGCGCTTCGCTGAACGGCTCGCCCGTATGCGGCGCCAGCACGCCTGCGTGCGCCAGCGTATTTTTGATCGCGGCCGTCTCCCAGTGTTTGCCGCCGAAATGTTTGTAGTTGGCTACGAGCATCGTCCCCACCCCGCTTTTGACTTCACGCGCAACCAGCGTATACGATCGAGCATCCGCGTGCCAGACCGCGAGTTGCGCCATGAACCCGGACACCAGCACCAATGCCGACCAAAGCGCCATCCCGCGCGAATGGCTGGAGGAGTTCGAGGCCGCCGCGCGCCGCCCGCTCGAAACGCGCTTCCGCTACGCCTTCATTCGCACCTACAAGCCGGTGCTCGATGACGCTGCTTACCGTTCATTCGAAACGATGGAAGAGTACCGGCGCTGGTGCGAGGAAAACCTGCCGGACTGGCTGGGATATGGCCGCGTTTGAATATCGCCAGGCGCAGGAGATTCGCGATGCCTTGAGCCGGCATGGCGTGCGCTATCTGTTCATCGGCAAGTCCGGCGCGATTCTGCTTGGCTTTCCGGATACGACGCAGGATGCTGACTTGTTCGTGGAGCGCGCGCCCGAGAATGGCAGAGCGCTGGTCGCGGCGCTGCGTGAACTCGGTTTCACGCTGACCGCGGATCAGGCGCGCGACATCGAGCGCGGGAAGGACTTCGTGCAGCTCAAGAACGGGCCCTTTGACCTGGACCTCGTGTTCGCTCCCGACGGGATCGAACGCTTCGAGGACGCGTGGAACCGGCACGTCGAGGTCGAGGGATTCCCGGTGTGCCACCCCGATGACATCATTGCCAGCAAGGAAGCCGCCCGCCGGGTGAAGGATCGCGAATCACTTCCACGGCTGCGCGCATTCCGTGACTATTGGCTGCAGCAACAGCGCCGTTGCTGAACGTTCAGCCCAGAAAAACCATCACGACTCCGCTCATGGCCAGCGCCAGCGCGGCGATCTTGCGTGGCGTGAGCTTCTCCTTGAGGACCACGGCCGCCAGAACGATGGCGAAGACAGTGGAAGTCTGGTTGAGCACGGCCGCAATCGACGCGCGCGTGTACTTGAAGCCCGCCACCCACAACAACAGGCACACGTACGTGCTGAGGATCGAAGCCGGCACGGCGGTCGTCCAGGCGCGCGAGGGGCGAAAGATGGACCAGAGTGTATTGCGGTTCGGCGTGGCGGTGATGAAGAGTGCCAGCGCCGCCGTCCCCGCCAGAAGGCGCACCGTTGTGGCCCACAGCAGAGGAAAATGCTGCAGCACCAGCTTCGCCAGAACAATTCCAAGTCCCATGAGAGCCACTGATATCCCACACAGCAGGATGCCCAGCACCAGCGCCGCCCGCGTGCGATTGGGCGGCGGCTCATGGCGGGTGGATACCAGCACACCCGCCAAGACCAGGCCGGCTCCGATCCATTGAATCGGCGAGAGCCGCTCGCCGATCAGCAGCCACGCGAAGAAGATCGTCGATGGGCTATAGAGGCAATCGACGATCGAGACGATTCCCACGCCGACCAGATTGAGGCTATAGAAAAAGATCGTGTCGGCCAGAGCGATGCCGATGAATCCACTGATCACCAGCAAGTACAGGTCTTCGCGCGGCACGCTACGCAAAGTTTGAACGCCGTCGCGCTGCAGCGCCAGCGTCACCGCCAGCAGCACCAGCCCGATGACATTCTTGAAAATGTTGAGCGCCATCGGCGGCACCTGCTCGCCGCTGCGCTTGAAGAACAATAGCGCGACGGCCCAGGTCAACGCCGCCAGCAATGCACAAATCTGCCCGAGGCTGTCAACCGTCATCGGTGAAACTTACTTGGGCGATCGTGCCCGGCAACGCGCTGGCCCGGACGCCCTACCCGCGGCGCGTCTGAACGACACGCGCCAGTCCCGCCTGGGCTCGAGCGTACTGCGGATCCAGAGTCAGCGCCTCGCGATAGTGCTGCTCCGCCTCGCCGGGGTGCCCCTGCCGCTCGAGCCCCTCAGCCAAGATGCAGTGCGCGCGGGACGAGTACGGCATCCAGCGCAGCGCGTCGCGGCAAGCCTGCACCATTTCGTCCGTGCGATTCAGCCGCGCCAGTGCCGTCCAAAGGTTGTAGTGCGCCTTGTCATTGACCGGCTGAATGCGGATCGACCGTCGAAAACACTCGACTGCCTCAGCGGCGCGTCCCGACTCGAGCAGCACATAACCGTAACCGTTCAAAGCCAACGAACTGTCCGGACTGACTTGCGCGGCATGCGTCCACAGCGCCGCCGTGTCGCGCCACACGCGGCATTGGCTTTCGGTCCGAACGCACAGCGCGCCCAGAGCGCCGACGCCGACCAATGCCAAAGCGGCGGAAGCCGCGGGTCCCTCCCCCCCACGTCGCCAGAACGTCAGCCCGACGCCCGTCAGCAGCAGCACGACGGCGATGGACGGCAGATAACTGTAGCGGTCGGCCACTTCCTGATTTCCGCTCTGCACGAATCCGAGGACGGGCAGGAGCAGAATGACATACGCCGCCGCGGCCGCGGCCAGCGCCGGTTGCCGCTTGCGATTCAGGATTACAGCGATAATCCCAAACGCTACGAGCAGGGCCGGAACTGAATATCGAAATGAGAGCAGATCCAACGGCAGGTGCAACTCATAAATCGGGCTGAGGCCGAATGGCATAATCGTCTTGCGCACATAAAAGACCAGACCGTAGCAGGCCTGAGCCGCGCGCGTGATGATCGGATGCGCCGACAGCGGCAGCAGCGCGCTGGCTTCGTGCTGGGCCAGCGGCGCAATCAGCGCGGCGGCCATCGCCAGCACCAGAAATGGGAGCTTCTCCAGCCAGACGCCGCGCACCGCTCTCCGCAGCCACCCGCGCTCGTGGCCGATGCGCTGAAGCGGATACCAGTCCAGCACCAGCAGAATTACGGGCAAGCTGACCGCGATCGCCCGCGACAGCAACGATAGTGTGAACGTCAACAGGCTCAGCGCCAGCCAGCGGCGAGACCGCTCCGGGGATTCATGCGCCCGCAGGTACAACAGCACGGTCACCAGCAAGAATAACGCGCTGAGCACATCGCGCCGCTCGGTGACCCATGCGACCGATTCGACGCGCAGCGGATGGACACCGAATGCCAGCGCGGCCCACGTCGCCGGCAGCAGCGCCGGCCACAAGCCGCGCACACCGGCCGCCCCGAATAACCGCAGCACTAATAGGAAGACCAGCACGGCATTCACCGCGTGCAGCAGATTGTTCGTCAGGTGATAGGCGCGAGGATTCATTCCATCGCCGTACACGCGCTGCGCCCAAAGATAATCGAACCCGAGCGTCACCCAGGAAAGCGGTTGATAGTGCCCGAAGTGCAGCGTGGTGAACATCCATTTCAGATTGGCCCAGCCCAGCCCGCGGTAATTCGGGTTCCGCAGAAAATTGTCCGTGTCGTCCCAATCAACAAAACCGTTTCGCAAAGTTGGCAGGAAGACCATGAATACAACCGCAAACACGATCACGACCGCAAGCCCGGCGTAGCGCCGTGCACCAGCTTGCAGGCCATGCTGGTGCGCGGAAGGCGCGGCTTGCGCGTGAGGCGAACGTGGTATTGCGGTTCGCGGCGACACAGTGCGAATCGTAACGCACTAGGCCGTTTTCGACACAGCATGAAGCAGGCCGCCTACAGTTCGCTTACCGGGTATTCCGCGCGGGGGCGCGCCATGAGGCGGCCTGGCTGTGTCAGCTTTTTTCGGAAAGAGTTGCCGCGTAGAATACCTACGACTCGCGGATCGAAGGAGGATCAGACATGCCCGTGCACGATTGGACGCGCGTTGAGGCGGGAATATTCCATGCGTTTCACACCGCTTGGGTTCCAGAGATCCAGAAGAGTCTCAACGAGGGGCTGCTTCCGCCGGGCGATTATGCGCTGGCTGAACCGCAATTCGGCCATTCGATTGCGGACGTGCTCACGCTGCACACCCATCCCGAGTCCGCTGAGCCATGCGCGAGATATTCCGACCGCGGCGGCACAGCCGTGGCTGACGCGCCGCCCAAAGTACGCCGTCGGCAAACGCTGGAGCCGGCGGCGCATATCCGGCGCCGCACATTAGCTGTTCGACACGTCAGCGGCCATCGCCTCGTCGCGCTCGTTGAGATCCTGTCCCCGGCCAACAAGGATCGCCCGGCCAGAGTTGAGGAATTCGTGTCCAAAGCCATCGACGCCCTGGATCATGACGTGAATCTGTTGCTGGTGGATCTATTGCCACCTGGTCCTCACGATCCGCACGGTATGCATGATGTCATTTGCCGGCAATGGTCGCAGCCCAATGACAGCTATGATTTGCCCTGAACGAACCGTTGACCCTGGCCAGCTACGCTGCTGGACGTCCTATCGAAGTGTACCTCGAGCACCTGGCGGTCGGCGCCAGCCTGCCTGATATGCCATTGTTTCTGGATTACGAGCGCTACATCAACGTGCCACTGGAAGCAACTTATCAGGCGGCCTATCGCGGTATGCCCGGCTTCTGGCGCGATGTGCTGGAAGGGCAAAAACCGCCGTCGAACTGATGCGGGCTGGCGGCCCTTGCCGCCACGCACGTTCAGGGCGTAACGGCTTCGAGGACTTTTCGCCACCTTTGCGCCAAGCCCTCAAAGGCCTTCTGGTAGGTGTTCTCCAGCGGAACGATTACATAGGCGCTCGGCTGCAGAAAGAGCGGCATGTCCGGAAGCGGGTCGCCAACGGTCACGGTCTCGATATAGGCGCGCGTCGTCAGCGCGCACTCATACGCGACCAGCGTCAGCGGCTTTCCCTTTGGCAATGCAAAGGGCTCGTCCTGAACCTCCTGCCAGATGGCGGCGTGCACCCCATTGGGATCGCGCGGACCTGGAGGAAACGGATCCAGAATGAGCAGATGGATGCGATGCTCAAGCAGCTCACAGACCTTGTCGATGAACGCCCGTAGCGCGTGGCGGCTGGCCTTGTTGCCGGGCGAAAGCACTTCGAGCATGGCCACGATTCGGTCGCCGCTGACGTGGCGCACCACTACGGAACTCTTCCTGCGGCGGTAGAACTCAGCATCGCTCTCGGCCGTGAACTGCGTTTGCGGGCGCGTCTGGGTCAGGGTGGCTGCGCCGCCTGAGGATGCCGGGACCTCATTTTCATAGGCCGATGCGGACTGTAGCGTGAGGACGTCCGGCCCGAACCCGGCCGCCTGTTGTTCGGGTAAGGCATAATAATCATCCGGCAGCAGGCCGTGATTCAAGGCCCGCGCCATCTCTGTGATCCAATCGTGATGGAAGGCGTGAAAGATCCCGGGTGCAACGCGTGTCCAATCATGAATCGGCATGCGACGAACTCCCGGCCCAGGCGCTCAGCGCTTTCCCGCGGCCTTCAATAACTCGTCGGCCCAGGCCGCTTCCTGGCCTTCCAGCGGCGGCTCGCAGGATCGTCGATAGTCGGTCGTGCGGTCGTAGCGGGAGGCTTCGTAAGCGGAATCGATTAGCGCTTGAAGATCGAGCACCGCATCCGGGTCGGTCGGCCGGAGCGGAATGCGGATCGCC
>DASXUA010000118.1:0-6211 GCA_036505095.1 Phycisphaerae bacterium | reverse complement strand
CGCCGCTCCATCTCATCCACCATCCGGGTGGCCGCTTCCCAATCGTTGCGGCGAATGTCCTCGTGCAACGCCTCGCGCAGCGCGGACAGCTCCTGATCGCGGTGGGCGACGGACTTGGCCGCATCCGAAATGCGCGTATTCTCGGCGATGTCCTGGATTTGGGTGCGCTGCCGCTCGAGCGCCTCGCATACATCGCGCAGCACTTCGTGCTGGCGGGCGTTGTGATCCTCAATCTTGAGCATCAGCATCATCAGCACGGTACTCAGCAGCGCCGACACAATGAAGAAGCCGCCGGCGATCACCAGCCAGATGCCCTGATCGAAGCTGCGCTGCGCGCGGACCGCGCCCATGATCAGCACGACCGCGCCGCCCAGCAGCCAGAGCAGCGCCACTATTGAAACGAGCACGCGAATCTGAGAAAACCGTGCGGGCTGAGAACTCATCCTGGGTCTGCTCCTGGGTCCGGCTCCCCGCGGGCGGGGAATCGACCGGCTGCCAATCTAGGATCGGGCTGGGGTGTCGTCAATTGTGCGTCAGGCCGCCTCCGCCTGGTGGCGGCGCTCCTCGGCCGCACGCTTGGCGGCGCGCCGTTGCTCCGCCTGCTCGCGGGCGCGCTCCACCGCCAGAATCTCCTGAGCGACGATCGACAGGAACACCAGCGCGCCCACCAGTGCTACCAGCCCCGCTACCAGCAGATCCCAGCGAACCATCTGGATGATATCGGCTGCCGACCGCCGCGCCGCGACCATCGAGCCGCTTCAGCTTACCGGACGTGAAAATGACGTTGGGAATCAGGTGGGTGGCATGGCTTCACGGCTTCAGCCGGGTAGCCATGCACGCGCGCGGGCATGCTGACCCGCTGCGCGTGAAAGCATGCCACCCGTCGCTCAGGCTCTCTGAGCCTCAGAGTCAAACTAGCCGTCAGTTCTCATCATCCAGCAGCCGCGAGCGCTCGCCGCGCGCCACGGCGCCTTCGACGGTAATGCCGAGCAGCCCCAGGGCGTCGGCCTCGACAATCTTCCGCAGCTCTTCGCGCGGAATGGTGGGCAGATTGGTCTCGTGCACCAGGCGATTGATGCTGTAGAGCGCTTCGATGGCCTGCGCCGCGGAGCTGAATGGAAAGCCACTGGCGAAAAGCAGCTTATCCGTCACGCCGTATTGATAGGCCGAGAGCAGCGCCTGATACGCCTCCCAGGGCCGCTGCATCAAGCGGCTCACGTCGGCGAAGACGTTGGGATGCTTGGCCAGCAGGACGATGGTCTCCGGCACCCAGGGATAGCCCATGTGCGCGATGAGAATCTTCAAATCCGGCAGCTCGCGCGCGATTTCGTCGAGCAGAAATGGCCGTGAATACTCGAGCTTGCACAGCCGCGCGAACCGCACGCCCGGGTGAAAGATCAGCGGCATGCGCAGCGCGGCGGCTTCCTGGTAGACCACCTCGGCCTTGCTGTCACACGGATGAAAATCCTGCGCCGCCGGCGCGATGGCGCAGCCCAGCATACCCAGCTCGTGTCGCGCGCGGCGCATCTCTTCCACCGCCTCGCGCGGCCGGTTCGGATCGATCCCGGCAAAGCCGATCAGCTTTTCCGGATGCTGGCGAACATACTGCGCGACCAGATCGTTCGGAATCTCGGCCCCGAGATAATGGCTCCTGAACGCCAGCACGAAGGTGTAATCGACGTGCGCGCAATTGGCAAAATGTCGTTCGGTGCCGGCGTTCGGCGGAAGCACCGCAGCGCGGCTGGCGCCCGTTCCATTACCGCCGTCCACCTCGCGGCCGAGCTGCGACAGGGTCTCCCAGAAATGTGTGTGGCAATCGACGATCAATGCGCGCACCCGGCTTCAACCGGGCACATCCATACCATACTGCATCTACACCCGCAAGAATGGACGCCGAGACCAAGACCCGCCGAGAATTCAGAAATCATTCTTCTCAGCATCTCAGCGCCTCAGCGTCAGGCGAACGTCTAACGGATGATCAGCTCCTCCGGCATCATCGTGATGACGCCCTCGCGGCGGATCAGCTCCAGCCGCATCAGCGTGCGCCAGACAGCCCGCGTGCGCTGCGGATCGAGTTGCTCCAGGAGCGGCAAGGCGCTCTGCAACAGCGGCGCGTCGGCTTTCAGCAGCGCGTGCGTCGAAGACGAGAGCGAGAATTGTCCCTCATCGTCCTGGTGACCCGTCAACGAATCGATAACCATCTCGATCAGGTTCTTCGGCTTGGGGACCACGCGCACTTCATAATCGCTCAGATTCGCCTGCGCGGCCGCGTATTTCACGGCCTCGTCCAGTCCCCCGATCTTGTCCACCAGCCCCAGGTCCAGCGCCTGCTTGCCGGTGTACACCCGACCACCCGCCATCTCGTCGATCGGCTTGGCCAGCTTCTTGCCGCGGCCGGCAACCACGCGCTGCTTGAAGACGCCATAAACGTCTTCCATCCACTTGCGGATGCGCTGCCGCTGCTGCTCGTCCCATTTCTTCGAGGTGCTCAGCAGATCGGCATTCTTGCCGCGCTGATGCGCGACCCAGTTCACGCCCGCCCAGTTCCATAGTCCGCTGGTGACCAGCTTGCCGCCGATCACGCCGATGGACGCCGTAATCGTCGTGTCGTCGGCGAAAATCGACTGTGCGCCGCACGAAACGTAATAGCCGCCGCTGCCCGCGACATTTCCCATCGACACGATGAAGGGCTTCTTCTTGGCGACTTCCTGCGTCGCCTTCCAGATGATTTCACTGGCCAATGCCGAACCGCCCGGCGAATCGACACGCAACACAAGGGCCTTGATGCCATCGTCGTTGGCGGCCTTCTCCAGCGCTCGGCGAATGCTCGTGCTGCCGGCGCTCGTCTCGCCGCCGAACAGGCCTTGCGGGCTCTCGCCGGTCACGATGGGGCCATCGACGTATACAATGCCGACGGCGTTGCCGGCTTCGTGCTCCTCGCCGCCTTTGAACATCTTCGTGAAGAAACTTAAGAGGCTGAACGGATCGGTACCCGGCAACTCCAGTTCCTTCTTTTCGCCGTAATTCTTGGCGATCGTCGCATCTTCGCCGTAGCGCTTTTTGAGATAGGCCACGAGTTCATCGTGATGCTCGACGGCATCGATCAGCCCGACTTCCTTGGCCCGTTCCGCCGAATACGGCCCGTCGTCGATCAGGGCCTTGACCTTGTCCGCCTTGATCGACCGGCCCTCAGCGATCATGCCGACGAGCGAGTCGTACAGGCTGTCGAGCAGCCAGTTGGTCATCTCCTCGGCTTCCTTGCTGGGCTCCGTGCGCGTGAGCGGCTCGGCCGCGCTCTTGTACGCCCCCATGTGCTCGAAGTCGGCCTCGACGTGGATCTTGTCGAGCATGCCCTTGAGATACGGCGCTTCGCCGTAAAGCCCCGTCAGCCACAGATCGCCGGTCGGCGCCATGCTGATGCGCGACGCGCCGGTCGCCAGCGCGTACAGACCCATCTGCGCCTCTTCCAGCCGCACCACGATGTCCTTGCCGGCCGCCTTGGTCTGCGCGATCGCCTTGCGCAGCTCTTCAAGCTGGCCGATCCCCATACCGGCATCCGAGAACGTGACCACCACGGCCTTGACGTTCGCGTCCTCACGGGCCTTCTTGAAGCGTTCGATGAGATCCTTCAGCGAAGTCGGCTGCTTGCCCCCCAGAGAGAACGACATCTCCTGAGGCTTCTCCAGAAGCTGCCCTTCGATCTCGAACACGGCGATGGTCTTGGTCTTCTCGCCGATCCCGCCGAAATTAAACTGCCCGCGCGCCGGCATGACGGCCGGTGCGAGCGTGAATCCGAATACAGCCAATCCGGTAACGAACCGTTTCATCAGAAGTCTCCTGGCGACAACAACGTGCCCGCGGGCCCGCGCGAGCGCTTACTATTCGGTATCTTAAACGGTAAGTTTGCAATTAGCACGCCGCAAGGACGGGCAAGACAAGTCCTTACAGCTTCATGAGGGCCTCATCGATTCCACCTCTGCGCGAGCCACCCTCGACCACCCACCGCTCCGCGTGTCACCCTGACTGCTTGCAGAGGCGAGTTTACCGCCTCCGGCGGAATGATATAATCTTCTGGTCGAGACCAGGTGAGATGGGCAACGTTACGATTACATCCGAAGTCGGCCCGCAGGACGCCGTCTTATTTCGCGCGCGGGCCAATGGCTGTCAGGCGCTTGGCCGCACGGCCGGCGAGGCCTTGGACGGCTTGGGTCCTCACTTGACGGCCGAGCGCACCACGGTGGTCCTCGTCCAGAGACTCGGTGGCGACCAGTTTTTCAGCCCGACCCAGATTGAGCGGCTCCGCGAGCTTATGGCCCAATGGCGCCGCGCGCGTGATGCGGGAACATCGCTCGCGCCACCGGACGAGCAGGAACTCGAAACGCTCATCGAACGCGAGTTCGATGCCGCCGCGCGGCGCGCGGAGGCCTTGGCCGAGCAGGCCGGTCGATGAATTTGGCCTACGGTTGGGTGGCGCAGCGCGCGGAGTTCCGTTGCGAGTACTGTCGCGCCCCGGCTACACTCTTCAACTTCAACTTCGAGATCGAACACATACTTCCGCTATCGCGCGGCGGCGACGATTCGCCGGCAAATCTGGCCCTGGCGTGCCGTGCGTGCAACGCGTTCAAGGGAAGCACCGTCACGGGCCGTGATCCCGCCACCCACGCCGAGGTCGAGTTGTTCCACCCGCACAGGCATCGCTGGGACGAGCATTTCCGTTTCGAGCCCCAAGGTGCCGAGGTACTGGGCGTCACTCCCATCGGCCGCGCGACGGCGGCGCGCCTGCAGCTCAACCATCCCATGCACGTACGCGCTCGCCGCGCGTGGATGCGCCTTGTCGAATTCCCGTAACTACCGCGGTGACGCCGGCTGCGTCGTCGCCCGGTATTCCTCCAGCTTCGCGCGCCACTCGGCCGCCTTGGCGTCGTGGCCTTGGTCCGGCCGGGCGGCTTGCCCTACAGCTTGATGATTGCCGCGAGGCAGGCGCTGTAGCGACCCCGCGGCACGCTGCCGAGCGGCAGTTGCCCATCGCATGGGCGCGTCACTCGTAGACTTCGCGCCGATGCGCAATGATCGCCACGACGACAATGCGCCCGCCCTCGTCAATCGTGTAGATCACCCGGTGATCCCCAACCCGGTAGCGATACGACCCCGCCAACTTCCCCTTCAGCGGCTTGATGTTCGGGTGCCGGCGCGGATCTTCTTCCAGTTGGCGGAAGCAATGGGCCAGCTTCAGCGCTAAGGGCCGGTGCGCATCCGCGTAGAATCGGCGGGCACGGGCCGACAGGCGCACTTCATACATCTCGGCGGACCCTGCGCCAGTTTACCCCCCGACCGGCCGCGATGTCCTTCTTCGCCTCCGCAAACGCATCCACCAGCCCGGGGATGCGGAGTAACTCCTCCGTGGCTTCATTGCTCTCGCGCTCTTCCAGATAGCCCAGGAAATCGATGGCCACCTCCAGGCGCTCCGGCGAGAGCTGTTCGATCTGTCGCTTGGCCCGGCGGCGCAGCGCAGCGACACCGTCCCGATTCTTGGATTTCACCGCAGGCATGATCCCACACCTCAGTTCGTTCACTTCATCATACGCTCCGCCCGCCAACAGCCAAACCGATCCGCAACTGTCGGCGGGCGTCAGATTTCCGACCGCAGGTCCAAAGTTTGCATCCAACGTTCATACCCGAATCTCGCCGAACGACTCACGGCGTCGAAGATGCTGGCTGTATCGCGGTTTCTGTGCCCGCCGGCTGCGTAGCCGCAGGCGTGCCGGCCGGCTCCGTCGTCGCCCGGTATTCCTCCAGCTTCGCGCGCCACTCGGCTGCCTGGGCGTCGTGGCCCTTGCCCGGCTCGGCGGCGTGCCAGGCTTCGTAGAGCTTCACGATGCGCTCGAGGGCTTCGCGTTTGCGGTCCGCGCCGCCGGTCGCCGGGCCGGGCGGCGGGACGCGCGGGTCGTCCTTCATGCCGTTATAGCCCCCAAGCAGCAGCGGCTCGGCCTCCGCGAACCGGTCCTGAAGCATCAGCGCGGCGCCCAGGAGACTCTTGGTGTTGTGGCGCAGCCAGACCTGCGGCTGGTCGTCCGGCAAGGCGCGCTCGCGGATGGACAGGCATTCGCGCAGCAGTGGCTCAGCCTCCGCGGCGGCCTGCCGCGTGCCGAGCGTAAGGAGGAAGGCGCTGAATTGTACTTCCGCGCCGGCCAGCGCCGGCGAATCCGCCGGC
>DASXUA010000117.1:0-3196 GCA_036505095.1 Phycisphaerae bacterium | reverse complement strand
CACGCAGGCCCGTGCTGGCCGCGGTCGATTCGAGTTGCTGCCCGAGGGCGGCGACCGTATCGGATGGGCCGGCGATCTGGAGTCCCGGCAAGCCGCAGAAATCGTGGCGGATCAAGAGCAGGTTCTGGTCTCGGGAACCCTCACCCCGGCCTTCTCCTCTCCACGGCGAGTCTGCGACCTGAGAGGGAGAGGGAGATATCGAGACGGATTGCAGATCGGCCATCGTTTCAGCATTCGAAAAACCCCAGAGCGCTCCCATGATTGGAACCGCGCGGCCGATCAGGCCGATCTGACGCCACTCGGCCGAGTGGTCGGTGATCGTCACCTCCTCCATGATGATGAACTTGTTCAAATGCGCCAGCGCCGTCGGCAACGCGCGGCGATCGAGGTCGAGCAGGATGGTGTCGGGCTGCACCAGGAGGTTGGCGTCGAAAAGGATGCGGCCTTTGACGTTCAGAAAGAACGCGTAGTTGCCGTCGCCGGCTTGCAGAGGCTTAACCTGGTTCGTGCAGAGGTTGTGCAGCCAGGCGGCACGGTCCTTCCCGCGGATTTCCAGCAGCGCGCGGTGACTGCGGTCGCACCAGGCACCCGGCCCGCGCGCGGCATCGTATTCGGACTTGACAGCGGCCACATCAGGCACGCCTTCCAGAATAGGCGATCGCAAGGGCGGCTGCCAAGCGACCCGGCGTTGAAATAGGACTATTCCGGTGCTATATAAGAGAGGTGACGGGGCAAAATGGCGAATGCACGGGCTTGGATTCCGTGCCAAAATGATCAGTTCGGTTGATGCTGGCTCTGACCCGGAAAACTGAGTACGCGCTGATCGCCCTGGCTCATCTGGCCCGCGAGGGGCGGAAGGTCTGCAGTGCGCGCGAAATTGCGGATCGATATCACGTGCCGCTGCCGGTGCTGGTCAATATCCTCAAGCAATTGGCGCACGAAGGCATGGTCGAGAGCGTCCGAGGGGCACGCGGCGGGTATCGGTTGGCAGTCGACGCGGGCGACATCTCGCTGAAGCGGATGATCACGGCTCTGGAGGGGCCGCTGCATCTGGTGCCCTGCACGGCCGCCGGGCCCGAGCAGACGATCGACAGCTTGTGCGACATCGCCCATTGGTGTCCGGTGATTTCGCCGGTGCGCAAGGTGCACGAACTGCTGGCGGAGTTTCTGGAGCGCGTGACGCTGGCCGAGATCGCCGAAGAATTCCCGGCGCCGCTCGTCGGCGTGCAGTTGCGAACTGTCCGCGAAAGTTTTTCCTCTGAGCATAGTCCCTGAAAGGCACATGCAATCACCAATGGCGCCGCCGAAGGTCGAGTTGATCAGACGATGGCTGGGACTGGCATGCGACAGTCTAGTTGCTTCAGTTCTGGCATACGATAAGGAGTGCTATCGCAGTAGTGTCAGTCGCTCTTATTTCGCACTATATCAAGCGACGACAGCGCTCATGCTGCATTTGGACTTGGACGCGCCGCCAGAGCGCGGGAACTGGAGCCACGCCCGACTTGCGACGCTCTTCGAAGATCCAGCGGCTCGGCGGATTCTCAAGACGCGCGCGATCGCGTATAAGCAGGCATGTGTAGCGAGTTTGACTGCTCGTATTTCTGCGGACTATCGCCCGGAGCACGCTATTGATCGCCTGCAGGCACGGCAGGCCCAGCGCAATGCCGGGACGATGATTCAGCGCGCTTGTGGAGTTACAGGATATGATCCAAGAACAAGAGGAGATCGTCGCGGAGCTTAGGAAGCGTTTGAACGCGGCGGAATTGCGGAGCTACGACTTCGAAGTGTTCGAGTCAGGCATCCGCCGCGAAGAGGACTGGTGGTTTATTCCAGTCAGCGCGCGGGGGGAGGGGGTCCGCCCGTTCGACTACGCGCCTAAGCTGAGCGACATCGAAGAGGCTTTTGAGGCGGAGGGCATAAAAGTGCTTCTGATTCCGGCCGAGGCAATTTGACCCGAGTACGCGTGTGTTGCGATGCGGCCGATTCTGATCGGCCTAGGGATGTTATAATTGAGTCGAAGACGCCAGCCGGCGTCAAAAGGGAGTCTAAACGCATGGGAATTCAACTGTCGGAAGTGGCGGCCCGCGAAGTGTTGGGCATCATCAAGCAGCAGCAGGAAATCATGGCGCAGCAGGCCGGGGAGGGCGGCGGCGTGGCGACGGCGGTCAAGCCGCTGTACCTGCGCGTGGGCGTCAAGGGCGGCGGCTGCAGCGGGTTTCAGTATTCGCTCGATCTGACGGAAAACATGACCGAGCAGGATGAGCAGTTCAACATTCACGGCGTTGAGGTCATCTGCGACCCGAAGAGCTTCCTGTATCTCAACGGCGTCGAGATCGACTTCAAGGACGAGGTGATGGGCCGCGGGTTCGTCTTCAAGAACCCCAACGCCACCAGCTCGTGCGGCTGCGGCAGCAGCTTCTCGGCCTGAGTTGGCTGATTCAGAATCCCGCACTGTCCCGTGCCCTCAGCACACCCCGCCATTGCGGGCGGGGTTCTGATGCGCCGCCAGCGCGTCGGACGCAGGTGCGCGGCGCGTGGCGTTAGATGATCTCCGCGTCGGCGACGCGGATCCAGCCGTCGCGGCTGTCGGGTAGGCGGACGTGCAGCCAGTCGGCGCGGCGCTCCAGGACGTCGAATTCCACGCCGGCGTGCAGCGGCTGCTCGAAACGGGGCTCGTAGCCTTCGCCATTCCCTTTGCGCACGGTGACGTTGTCGGCCACGATCACGCCGGCCGGCTGGCGATTCTCATAGAACAACGAAGCCGCCACCGAAACACCTAACGTCAGCGCCAAGATCGCCAGCGTGCTCAGCGCATAGCGCCAGCGCCAGCGGCGGATGAGCGTGCGCAGGATCAGCAAGGTCCAGAACGCGACACTGATCGCCAGCAGGGCGGCGAAGCGCCAGCCCAGCGTAATCCCATAGTGCCAGAACAATAGTGAGCGCGAGACAGCGCCGAGTGCCGGCGTTTCGAATCGATTGCGGCGCAGCGCGCGGGCATTGTCCAGATTGGCTTTTAAGCGGCCGTCGCCGGGGATGAGTTTTTCGGCACGACGATAGTTGGCGAGCGCGTGTCCCAGATCATTGAGCTGAAGCTGGGCATTGGCCAGATTGTAGTAGAGCCGCCCGTTCTGAATTCCTGAGTCGATGATGGCCTGGTAGCGTGCCGCAGCTTCGCGAAAGGCGTCGGCCGAGTCGC
>DASXUA010000116.1:0-7165 GCA_036505095.1 Phycisphaerae bacterium | reverse complement strand
CCTGGACTTATTGACCGCCGGTGCCGACGCCGATGGTAAACACGTTGGCCGGCGGCGGCGGATTCTTGAACGACTCGCGATAGCGCACCATGGTCTCCTGCGCGGCCTTGCCGTCCATGCCGGCGACCACGTTGCGATTCTTCGAGGCATCGGGGTTGAGCGTCTGCTGCGCTTTGCCGATGTTGACGGCGTCCCCAAAGCGCGCGTCCAGCCTGGGTGACGTAGCAAGGAACGCGTCGACGGTGGGGTACGTCGTCGCGCACGCCTGCAGCGCAAGCACCGCGGCAGCGGCGGCCAGAAGTTTCGACGTGCCAGCAAAGTTCATCATCGTTCGCTCCTCTATTTAACTTCGAAGCCGCTGGGACCACCCGGCGCGTTCATCGGGGGAGGAAGGATGCGCGTCGGCCGCCCGGCCTCCCCTGGCGGCGGTATCGGCCCGCCTTCCATCCGCCCCTCCAGGAAAGCTTCCGGCCAGTTGGGTTGGATATACGAATCGGTCGGCAACCGGTAATCGGCCGGCAGTGGCTTGACCAGGCGGGGAGTGACGACAAACAGCAACTCGGATTTGTCGGTCTGGAAATCGGTACTCCGGAACAAGGCGCCCAGCACCGGAACTTCGCCGAGGAACGGCAGGGCCCGGATGTTGTGGGTAACATTGTTCTTGACCAGGCCGCCGATGGCGAAGCTCTGCCCGTCCAGGAGCTGCACCGTGGTAGAAGCGCGCCGGGTAGTGATGAGTGGGAGGATGGCCTGCCCCGTGATCCCCACTGCACTCACGCCAACCCCCTCCCGCGAGAGCTCCGACACTTCGGGCGCCACCTTGAGGTTGATGCGGCCGCCTTCGAGCACCGTGGGCGTGAAACGAAGGCCGACGCCGAATTCCTTTTCTTCCAGCGTAATGGTCACCACACCGTTAGCGCCGCTGCTGGACACCGGGATGAATATCTTGCCGCCGGCGAGGAAGCTGCCCTCCTGCCCGCTGATGGCCATCAGATTCGGCTCCGCCAGAATCTTGACCAGGCCATCCTTGTTTTCGGCGTCGATGGTGATGAATTCGCCGGTTGCCCGCCGGAACGCGTCGATCAGGCCACCGGTGCCGGTGAGGAAATTGCCGAGAAAGCTGTAGGTCCAGCCGCCATTGGTTCGTTGCAGCTTCAGGCTCGCGCCCAGCTTGTCCACCAGCGCCTTCGAGACTTCGGCCACCTTGACTTCGAGCATCACCTGCTGCGGTGCTTCGACCGCGAGCAGATTCACGACGCGGGGCGAACCTCCAGCTTGTCCGGCGCCGCCGCCTGCGCCTCCCCGCACGTAAGCGTTGGCGAGATCCAGCACGCGATCGA
This sequence comes from Phycisphaerae bacterium, assembly GCA_036505095.1. Lineage (GTDB taxonomy): Bacteria > Planctomycetota > Phycisphaerae > UBA1845 > UBA1845 > DASXUA01. The sequence continues at coordinate 5,825 of DASXUA010000116.1, read as the reverse complement.
GCTTGGCCGCATCCGCGACAGTGCCGGTAAGCACGAGCGAATCCGCTGCGGAGCTGACGACGACGTTTCTTTCCCCCGGGAGCAGCTGCGTCAGCGACGCGCGCAACGGCGCGGTGTCCATGCCCACGATCACGTCCATCACCGTGCACTGCCCGGACCGGTCGACCAGCACGAAGTTGGTCGAGCCGATACTCTTCCCCAGCAGGTAGATCTCCTGCGGGCTCAGCAGCACCACGTCCACGTCGGCGACGCCCGGCCGGTTGGTTGCCGCGGCCGGCCGCGCGGCCGCGCCTCGAGCCTGGTCGAGCGTGGTCTCGATCTCGATCGGCCTCGCCGTCCTGCCCTGATCCGGATTGCCCACCACGATGCGTGTGATCGGTGTCTGCAGCTTGACCAGGGTCGACTTCCCTACCGTCACGTTGATGGTCGGTCCCATGTCAACCCTGTCGCACGGTATGGGCTGGCTCGCGCTCTGCGGTGCAGGCGCCGGCTTTTTGGGCGGTGCCGCCTTCTTGTCCTGGGCGTGCGCGCCGACTGCCCCGAGCACAAGGCACGTCGCCAGCAGTGCCGACAAAATCGCGTGACCTGCTCGCGATTCCAGAAACTGATTCTTCATTCCCTCTCCCTGGCTTTGGTGTTATGTGCTGGCTCGCCGGCTGTCGTCTCTTTGATCGGGAGTACGCAAGTGTGTCTTCAGAAGCACTCGCTGGCCCTGGTGATGCCGCGGATCACTTCCACGCAATTGGTGCGCGAGGCCGGCCGGGGCGCCGCCGCAACCTTGACCGGGCTCTTTTTCACGACAGGCGGCTTGACCGGCGCTGCTTTTTCAGCGGTCACGATCGGCTCCGGCGGCGTGTTGAGCAACTTCGCCTTGGTCGCGCCGTCGGTCGCCGCCAACTTCAGATCCACCTGGTTGCGCAGCATGAGCGAGAGCGTGCCGACGCTGCGCGCCAGGTCGAGTTTCTCGGCTTGTTCCGGCGTCACTTCGACCGTGACGGCGCTCACCACCTTGGGTTTGGTCTCGTCGCGGCCGACTTCCTGCGCGACGGCGAGAACCAGGATGTGCTCGAGCACGATCTTGGAAATCTGCTGGTCCCTGTTCCCGCTCTTGGCGCTCTCTTCCTGCGTGTTGACGATGATGTCCACGTAGTTGCCGGGCAGGGCGAAGCCCGCAACGCCGATGACGTCGTTGACCCGCACCGTCATCGCCCGCTTGCCTTCCGCGACGACCGCGGAGAGCCCGCCCTTGGACCCCACCGGCGCCAGCTTCGATTCCAGTACCGGCTCGCCGCTCAGCACCGATGCCCGCAGCACGCGGGAATCGAGCTCCGCCGGGTTTGAGAATGCCCCCTTGGGCATCGAGTTCGCGGGCCATTCGACCGCCTTCAGCATTGCCGGCGTGAGGCGGCTGCCGAGATCGATGTCGGACACGGCGACGACCAGCTTGTTGGCGGAGCTGGTCGCCTGCTGGGAAAGCCAGCGCGCGCCGATAATGACCGCGCCCAGACCGGCGATGACTGCCGCAACCATCATGATTAGCGCTCTTGTGTTTCTCATGGTGCGAATCCTCTATAGGCGGTCGCAGGCGCGTTGCCTGTCGTTTGCGTTCAATTCCCACGCGACGGGTTGGACGCCGCCGCCACGCTGTCTTCCTGACGCGATGCGATGAAATAGTTGTCCCACGCGCGATCGATCGCTTGCAGCGTAAGCTGCGGTTCGACGCCCTCGTAGCGCGCGAAGTCGCGAACCTGCCCGAGCAGGTCCCTCGGATAGCAGGCGAGCAGCGGCCGTTGCTTCCGCTGGTGGTGATTGTGCAGCAGGTGCTCGAACACCGCTTCGACATACCCGATTCCGAGCTCATCGCAGACCTGCCGAAAGATCGCCTTGTATTCCTCTTCGGTCAGCGCGCCGACATAGATCTTGTGGCCCAGCCGGCGCATGAAGGCGGGGTCGGCCAGGTCGTTGGGTTTCAGGTTGGTGGAAAAAATCAACACCACGTCGAAGGGGACCATGAACTTGTAGCCGCTGTGGAACGTGAGGTAGTCGCGGTGGCGGTCGAGGGGCACGATCCAGCGGTTCATCAGCTCGCGCGGTGAAACGAGCTGCCGTCCCAAGTCGTCGACGATCAAGATGCCGTTGTTCGCCTTGAGGTGCGGCGGCGCGCGATAGTAACCCGCGCTGCGGTCGAACTCGAGGTCGAGCATCGCCAGCGTCAGCTCGCCACCGGTGATCGCGACGGGACGCTCGCATTCGATCCAGCGGGCGTCGCGCGGCAGCTTGCGCTCGAGCGCGCTCCCGGCCGGCGGACCCGCTTGGACAGGTGTGTGCACGAACGGGTCGAACACCTGGATGATTTCGTCGTCGACCGTGATGGCATGAGGAATCGCGACATTCCCATGCAGCAGGCCCCGCAAGTGTTCGGCAAGAAAGGTCTTGCCGCTGCCAGCCGGCCCGTGCAGGAAGATCGCGCGACGCGAGTTCATGGCGGCCCCGAACTGATCGCGGATGTGCGGCGTGATGACGACGCCGTGAAAGCCGCGGGTAACGTCCTGGCGGTTCACGCGCATTTCGCCAACCGACTGCCGCGCGACGATCTGCGCATACGCGTCGAGACTCACCGGCGCGGCACCGGCGTATTGGTTTCTAGCCAGGTAGCCCACCGCGCGCTTGCGGCCGGCGTCGGTAAGCTGATAGTCGACATCGCCGTCGGTGCCGCCCCGGCGCACGACTTCGCAAAGCCGCTCGGTTCGCATGAACCCGAGAAGCTTTTCGAGGATGCTGGCGGGAAGCTTGATGTGCGCCGAAAGGTCGAGCAGGCGCAACTGTCCGCGCAGGAACAAAACCTTGGTCAGCAGCTCGATCAGCGAGAGGAAAGCGAGGCCGGTTTCCTCGAGGGTGCGCGGCGCGGACGGCACGTTGGTCTCCGCATGCGGAAACATCCTTACGGTCGTGTCGTGCGCGGGCGTTACGATCGCCATCCTCTCGCCTCCCTTTTACGATCCGCCCCCCAACAGACCGCTTCCTATCGATAAGATACGCCTGATACGCTCAGAGCAGCGCAACTCCCCGTTGCACCATCACCACGTGCACCATGGTCCCGATGGCGATCGCCACGCCATAGGGAAGCTTGCCCACCGACACCGCCGGCGTTGTTATCGTCGTTTTGCCGGTGGTCATGGCGGTGAGCAACGTGCCGTACAGCATGGTCCTGACGTTCGCGAAGAGCCGGCCGAGCGTACCCCCGGCCAGCGCGACTGCCAGCGCCAGCACACCGCCGGCTATGAAGCTGAACAGCGCCGCCCACGCCACACCCCACGGTCCGAGATACGCGCCGACCATGGCCATAAGCTTCACGTCGCCCGCGCCTGTGGCGCGAAGAAGATAGAGGGGCAGTAGCAGCGCGAAGCCGACTGCGATCCCCTTCAAGGCGCCGGCAATCCCGAAACCGAGCAGCGCCGGCTGGATCATCTGCCCTGCGATGCATGTGCCCGCTCCCAGCAGCACGAGCCAGTTTGGAATGCGATGGGTGCGGATGTCGAGGACCGCGGCAGCGACCACGAAGGCGGCCACCAGGACGAGCCGGATCTCGGTAAAGAACGCCCCGCCGCCAATGGCGATCAGCCCGTTCTCGATAATGATGAAATCGTTCATGCGGTCGAATGTCTGCGTCGTGACATGACCGCGAGGTGTCTCAGCATGCTCCCGAGGGGAAGCAATTGGCAACGCTGGTGAACAGCGTATTCAGGGCTGAACCCACGGTGCTCACGGCAAGGGCGATGACGACCGCAATCAGCGCGCCGATCAGCGCGTATTCGATCGCGGTAACCCCCGATTCGTCGGCGCAAAAGGAGCTTGCAAGCTGATGCAGGCGTTTCATTTGCGGTTGTCTCCTGGGGTGGACGATCGGTGGTTCGTTATCGGCTCAAATGGGCACGCGGGGGCGCGGTCGACCGCGCCCCCGCGGTTCAGCAGCAACGACTAGCAGGTTGATGTGGTCTTCAAACAGTCCGCAATGTTCTGGAACACGATGTTCAGCTGGGTGCCGACCGTGATCACGGCTGTCACGATTACCACAGCGATCAACGCCGCGATCAGTCCGTACTCGATCGCCGTCACGCCTTCTTCGTCCTTCACAAACCGTTTGATGCTCATGAGCATTGCATTCATTGAGTAACTCCGTTTCAGTTTCAGTTAATGACCAAGCGTTTCGGGGACTTCCGGATCGCCCCCCAATACTGCGAGATTTATTGTCGCTGGCAGGCTGTGCCATCCCTGCGTCTGGCGGATGGCGCAACCGGTCGGGCCTCTCGTTCGACTTTCCAACTCATTGTAGGACCCTATCCTACCCCGAAAAACCATTGTAATTCGCACGAATGAATATTCACGCCTACGCTCGGAAGGGCGACCGCAAACAAACAGCCAAACGATATTTCCGGGTTTACCGAGCTTGGGAGGTGGCTTAAGCAAATATTATGCTAATGAGATAAAACCATTGCTATCAAAGAACTAGCAAACGTATCTCCTTCGGATTCAGAGGATGTGTAAAGTTTATTGACAAAGCTCACAGCGCTGTGGAGAACAGATTTCTTTGTTCTGTAGACGACACTCACACGTTTTCCTGTGTTTTGTGGGTTGGGCTATAACTCCATCCCCTTGTCATAGGGATTAAGCGACGACTAGCGTGGTGGCAAGGCGCGCGTCTGCCTAAGCACGCCTTCCCGACGAGCTCGGCGGCCCATCACCCGATTCGCGATTATCCACTTCCCACGCCGTGATCTTGCGGTCAATCAGCAACGCGGCAATGACGATCGCGCGGCGGCGCGCGTTGTGTCGAGGGTTTTTACACTTATTGGCAATGTGCATGCGCCATTATTTGCAAATGCTTTATTTATCAATTATCTAGCGCGTCGGCATGAACCGTGCTCCACACAGCCGCCTTCCAGTCAACGCGGATATTCGCAGAGATGTCGTGCACAAAACTCTCTCAAATGCCAACGTCATTCAACTTCCGGGCGATTTGCCACAAAAACCTGTCTGCGCTTTGCTCCATGGATTGAGCATCACCGTCGCTTTAATCGTTCGCCTAATTACCCAGCCGATTTTTTGAACCACAACCAACCAGTCGAAATTATTCTGCAAGGAGGACCGATCATGCGTCGTTCTAATCTCAAAGCATTGCTCGCTCTTGCGGTGAGCGCGTTAATTTTTATCGGAAGCGGGGCGGCGCTCGCTGCCAAGCCTCCGGGTACAACCAATGGAACGACGTTACAGGCATCCAAGACCGTCGACGTCTGCGCCAATGACGACGGCAGCTACACGTACTCCGGAGTGGTGTCGGTCTGGAACGAAGGTGCGCTCGCTACGCAGGGGCTGAGCATTATCGACTGCGTCCAGAACAAGGTGAGCGGTCGAGTCTGGACGGATAATTTTTGCCAACAGCTCAACACGTCCGGCACGCAGATTCCGGCATTCACGTTCGAGGCCGGAGCGACGCTGTTTCCGTACAGCGCATCAAATGGCCTGCTTCCGGGGGATATCCGTAACAGCGCTAAGGTCACCATCCTTAATCACTCGGGTTCGATCGGCACTCCGACGGGTCCCAACCCAAAGGCGACGTGGACAGGTGAGATCGTGCCGTGCGAGGAGGCCTGTGGCTGCACGTTCGGGCAGGGCTATTGGGGCAACACGCCGGGTGTGGTATGGCCGGCGCCTTACGATCGGAATGCCACGTTTTTCCTCAGCGGCCAGACATGGCAGCAAGTCATGGATACACCGGTTGGCGGCAACGCGTACTACAACCTCGCGCACCAGTACATCGCGGCCGT
>DASXUA010000115.1:0-3952 GCA_036505095.1 Phycisphaerae bacterium | reverse complement strand
GAGGTGGATGCGCGCGTCCTGCGCATCGAAGCCCGCTTGCGCAGCGCGCTGGGCACGTTGGGACCCGTCCAGAGAGCGCAGCTCGCTGACGAGTTGGCCGACCTGCGCATCGAGCATCCACGCCGCGGCGATGTGCGCATGCTGCAATCCGCGTTGCTGTTGCGGAGTGGCAAGGAGCAGGAGGCCGTCGATGGACTACGGCAGGCGCTCGCCGAATGCGACCAGCAGGCGGCCTGTGCACTGGAACTCGCGCGCGTCTGCCAGCGCCTGCATCGCACCGACGAAGCGTTGCAGGCCGCGCGCCAGGCCGTCGCCCACGCACCCGATGCCGCCCTGCCCGCCGTCCTCCTTTCGGAACTGCTGGCCGAATCGGGACAGCCGGACGAGGCCCACGACCTCCTCCACCAGGCCGCCGCACAGTTGAAAGGGCCCGAACAGATGGCGGTGCGCTTCGCCCTGGCGCAGTTCATGTTGCTGCACGAGCGCCGGCCGGAGGGCATCGCCCTGCTGCGCCAACTTACGGCCGAGTACCCCGATGACACCCAGCTCCGCATCGAGCTGCTGCGGCTGCCCGAGGTGCAGTCCGACGCCGCCGATGCGGACCGCCTGATCGCGGAGATCAAAAGCATCGAGGGCGAGCGCGGTCTGCTCTGGCGCACCCAGCAGGCGCGGCTCTGGCTGCGCCAGCCCGACTGGAAGCAGCGCGCCGCGCGCCTCGGCGAACTTCTAAGCTATTGCGTTCAATTCGACCCAACCTGGCCCGAGCCGGCGCTGCTGCTCGGCGGCATGTACGAGCGGCTCGGCGACACGCGCCACGCCGAGCAGACCTATCGCCGCATCCTGGACACCGCCCCGGATTCGATCGAAGCCGCCGGCCGACTTCTCGATCTACTCGAAAGTCAGCGGCGCTTCGCCGAGGCCGAGCAGATCATCCGCCGCGCCCCGGCCACGCTCCCGGCCCTCAGCGACCATCGCGTTGACGTGGCCATCGGAAAAGGCGATCTGGGTCCGGCGATCGCCGAGCTGCAGCAGCGCATTTCGACCGACTCTCAGGACGCCGCTGCGCGCGTCGTCCTCGCCCGGCTGCTGTATCAACGCGACCGCAATGCGACCGCCGCCCTCCTGCTCCTGGACGAGGCCGCACTGCTTTCCCCCGACCTGCGCGCCATCGTGGCCACGCGCGCTTCGATCCTGCGTGCCGAGGACCGCGTCGATGAGGCCCTCGCGCTGCTCGACTCCGAGGTGCAGCAGCGCGATGATGCCGTCGCCTATCGCATGCGCGCCGAGTTCTTCGCGCTCATCGGCCGCCTCGATCAGGCCGAGCAGGACTACCAGCATCTCACGACGCTCGCTGACGGCGTCGCCGCCGGCTACGCGGCCCTCGGCTCCTTCTATCAGCAGCAACATCGCCCCGACGACGCCATCGCCGCCTGGGAAGCCGGCCTGTCCCGCGCTCCCGACGACCTGGAACTCAAGCGCCTGCTGGTGCGCGCTCTTCTTCCCAACACCGATTCTGCCGCGCGGCAGCGCGGACGCACGCTGCTCGAAGATCTGTTGCGCGAACTCCCGGATGATATCGAGCTGCTGGCCCTGCGCGCCGCCACGCTGCTGGATGAGGGTACTCCCGCTGCCTTGGACTCCGCGGAGCCGCTCCTGCAGCGCGTCGTGCTGAGTAACCCGCACCACGTTGCCGCCTACACGCAGCTCATCCAGCTCGCGCGCCGCCGCGGCAACCTCGATCAGGCCGCTGCGCTCGCCGCCCGCGCGCTGTCCGAGAACGCCGGCAACTCCGAGCTGCGCCTGCTCGGCGCCGGCATTGAAAGCGAGCGCAATAACATCTCGGCGGCGCGCGATCTAGCGCGATCGGTGGCCGAGACCAACCCGCAGAACGCCGCGGCGCGCAATCTGCTGGCGGAGCTGGCGCTGCGCTCGAGTGACCTGGATACGGCCGAGCGCATGAACGCCGAGGCCCGCCAACTCGATCCCGGCAACGAAATGGCGCAGATGACGTGGGCGAAAATCCTCGACGCCCGTGGCCGTCGCCCGGACGCCATCCATGCCTTAGAGGCCTATGTCCAGAGCGAAGCCGGCCGCCGCAGTGTCGTCGCATTCCTGGCGCTCGCCAGCTTGCATCGGCTTGACGGCAACTTCGACGCGGCCGGCGCGTACATCAAGCGCGCCGACGAAATCGAGCCGCACAGCAATCCGGTGATCAGCGCGCGGCTCCGCTGGCTGGCTGCGCAGGATCGACACAATGAAATTGCCGCCGCGCTCCGGACTCCCGGCGACGTTCCGCTGCAAGCCAGCACGCTCGTGCTGGGCGCCAGCCTGTTGGCGGCCTCCGACGGTCATGCCTACGACCGCGAGGCCCGCGCAGTCTACGAGCAGGCCGTCGCGCTGGATCCCAAACGCGTCGATGGCCATCTCGGTCTGGCGCAGCTTGCGTACCGCATGGGTGATCTAGATGCCGCCGTCAGCGCCTATCGCCAGGCGCTCGAGCAGGAGCCCTATCACCTGCCCGCGCTCAACGCGCTGGCCTGGATTCTCAGCGAGGACCTCGGCCGGCCAGCAGAAGCGCTCGACTTGCTCGACAAAGCCGCCAATTTCTATCCCGACGATCCGCAGACGCTCGACACGCGCGGCGTCGTCCTGCTGCGCCTGAACAGTCTCGACGACGCCCGCCAGGCCCTGGAGCGCTGTCTGCAAACTCTCGACGCGCCGCGGGCCGCGCCCGCGCGCACCGCGACCTCCGCCTTGGCGGAGAGTGCGTCCAGTCAAACCGCGCAGCGCAGCGCACCGGCCGCGCGCGCCCGCGCTCTGCTGCACCTCGCCCAAATCTACGTCCGACAGGGCCAGCAAACCCTCGCCCGCCCGCGCCTCGACGAAGCCCAGCAACTCGACCACGACCACCAGTTCCTCAACGAAAAGGAGCGCGCCGAAATCACCCGCCTCCTCGCCGCCGCCCCATAAAAGCGGTCTCCGACCGCGACTTCGCGGACCCCGGCACCTCGACCCCGACATCGCGCGCGAGATCGCGCTGTGCCACGGGCCTCCGGCCCGTGCCTTGCACACCCGGTTCCAAACCCCCAGCAAAACGCCACAGCCCGCCGACCTCGGCGGGTTTTTTTTGCGCGCCCGCTGAACGACAGCAACCGCCGGTCTGCGCTGCGCGTAACGCCGGCAAAGAAAAGGGGACATTCTAGTTCCACAGCGCCACGTGGCTCGCGGCGGTTCCACCCGCGGCTGTGAACGCGCCGCCAGCGAAGAGCACCTCCGGCTCGGGTCCTTCGCCATCAAAGTCGAACGACAACAAGGCGTAAATCGCGCCATTCGTGCCGGTTCCCAGCGGCAGCCAGCCTACACCATTCCATTGAGCGACAAATGCGGCGCACGGTCCACTATTTCCTGAGAACAGGCCGCCTGCGATCAATCGCGGTGGATTGGGTCCCGTGCCGTCCGCATCGAAGGTCGCCAATGCGCGCACACCCGTGCTGCCAGCGCCTGCGCCCAGACCGCCGCCCAGAGGTGCCCAGGATGTACCGTCCCAGCGGGCGATGCGATCCGCGCGAACGCCCGCCGCCTTAGAGGGTGTGTGACAAGGGCTGCAGCATGGCGATCGGCGATCCCGCGGGAAGGGATTCCCGTGAACCCAGGTGCGAGAAGGGATTCTCGCACCAGCATCTCACACACCCTCTTAGAGAAATCGCCCGCCAAGCGCCAACGAGCAGGATTCCCCAGCTCACGTGCAAGTGGCGCATGGATACTCCACACATCCGCGCTGCTCTCATCTGTATGCCCCCTGACCCTGATCGATCATGGACAGGGCGCGACCGTTGCGCCATTGAAAACCTGGGTCGTGTTTACTCCGTTCAGGAGTTGCACCAGCCGCAGCAGGTCCGTCGTGTTGACCGGCGGTGATTCGGTGCTGCGGTTGATGTTGTAGCGCGCCAGG
>DASXUA010000114.1:0-10263 GCA_036505095.1 Phycisphaerae bacterium | reverse complement strand
GGTCGTGCCGCCGCCGACCCCGCTGACCTGCCCACCCCTGAATGCCATCGCCTGCTTTGGCGATTGCCCGCCGGTCGGCGCCGCGGTGACCGGATGCTGGATCTTCAGCACGGCGCGCGGACCGTTCTCCAACCAGCCGGGCTTCGTCAATGTCGCGGTGGACGTCAGTCTCAGCGGCTGCTACGGCGATGCACCCACGGAATGGCCCATGCGCGACGCGCCGCTGGCGGTCCCGCCCTGGCAGGTACAGTTCTTCAAGACGCCGCCGTTCCCGGTGCCTACGGTCTACTGGGTCTTTAACCCGATCACGCAGCAGTTCGACTGGGGAATCAAACCGTTCTGGACCCGGTTCATGCTGTCGGATGAGCAACTCGTGCCGGTGTTTGCGCCGGGCCTATGGGATGGCAGCGGCCGCGCCGGTGGCTACCAAGGTGGAGAGACGGAGGACTGGGTCACCGAATGTGATCCGAGCACCGCCGTGCCCTGGGAACCGCCGCAGCATCACTTCGGCTGCGACGGACAGGTCATGCTGACGCTCGACGTCGGTTCGCCGAGCTGCGCCGGACAGGTCTCGATCAACCTGACGGCCAGCGGTGACTCGTCGTTACGCGAATTCCGGTGTGATCCACAGTACGTCAGCGGCACCAGCGTCTATACCGACTGGACGGCGATCGAAATGTCCGGCACGAGCCCCACACTTGGACCGGTGGTGATCCACGAGCGTGCGGACCAGCTTTCGATCGGCAAGATCGAACAAATTGTGGCCGACGCGCAGGGCAACTTCGTATCCGGACATTTCTTCACTGACGTTCTCCTCCGCATCGAGCTGCCGAACGAGAACCTGGTGTTGGATTCGGGGCCCATCCGCATCGACGCCGGCACGATTCACAGCGTCCCCGATTGGGGCAGCGGTTATGTCATGCCGGCCGGAGCGCCCAGTGTTCCGCTGTACGTCGCCGGAACAACCCACCAGGTCGGCTGGCTTTGCAACCTGCACGTGACGGTCGTGAACCTCGTGCACTGTTGCTTCGGCTGCAGTTGCGAACTTACGTGCGGCACCTGTTGTGCTAACGGCGGCGGCACGGTTGTGGATGCGTGCCTGGGCGATCATGACGGCGATGGCTTCGACGACGCCTGCTGCACGTCGATTTCCGCGCACATTGTCGCTGCCAATCCACCGCTGCAGAGCCCATACGTTCCCGGGCAACCATTCCGTGACGTGCTGCAGAACACAACGCCCGCGCTCGCGCCGCAGGGCATCGGCGTGGCCGGTACGCCGGCCGAAGGCCCGTACACCTTCAGCACCTTCAGCGCGACGTTTGACTCCATGCCCTCACCCGCGCCGGCGCCGGGCAACGTCACCGTGAGTTGCACCGATATCGCGGGCAACGGGCAAGCCGATTGCCCGAGCCTAACAGCGGTCGTGGGAACCGGTCCCGGCCCATACCAAATCAGCCTGAGCAACCCGCCACCCCCGCGCGAGTGCATCACGTTTACCTTCGCCGGAACGGCGCCGGGTCAGAAGTTGCAATACCAAGTCCTGCCGGGCGACCTTGATCTGAATAGCGCCGCGAACACGCTGGACCTGCTGGCGCTCGTGCAGCACCTTAACGACGGGACCGCCAATCTCCCGGCCAACCAGGCGCGCTATAACGTTGACCGCAGCAGCGGCTCCGGGAACCAGGTCAACACGATCGACCTGCTGCGCCTGGTGCAGTTGCTCAACGGCACGAGCGCCACGCAGGCATTCAATGGCACCACCGTCGCGGCGTGCCCGCCGTAGCGGTCAGTCCTTGCACTTTTGAACATAGGAGAAAGCCAGCGATGAACCTCCCAAGCTTCATGCGTTCCGGGACGTACGTATTGGCTTTTCTGGCGGGACGCGCCGTGGCTCAGAGCCCGGATGTTCAGATTGCCGGCCCGGCCGGTTCCGGCACCAACCAGATCCGCCTCGATATGAACCCGACCACGGCCGGCGTTTATGAGGTGGCTCGCCGCGTCGCGCCCGCTACGTTCACCGTTCAACTCGTCATTTACAATCTCACTTCGACGGTCTGGGCGGTCCATGCCGACCTGTACTTTGACCCAGCCGCTGTGAGTTATGTGAGCATCGCGCCCGGGCCCGCGTTCGGTAGCGCCTTTGTCGCTCCGCCGCTCGTTCCACCGCCACCACCTGCCGCGGGCGTACGCATTAAGGTCGACAAGGACTTCTGCAGCGCCGGCGTGGGCCCCGGCACGGTCGTCGTGGCCACACTGACGTTTACGGGCGTGGCCGACAAGCAGACCGGATTCGACGTCGGGGCTCCGGAATTCTTCTATATCCCTGCTCCGTGCAGCCCAGGTCCGGGAACGGCGGTCGGCAATTTCGCGCTGGCCAAAGGCGTGGTTGTCATCGGCGACGCGACGATCAGTTGCCTTAATGTGAACACAACGGGGGACATGCCGTCGATTAACTTGGCCGCGCGGAATCCCGACTCGAATCCCGCCGTGGGAATCGCCGACATCAGTCTGCGCTCGGCCATCCAGATTGCCAACGCGGTCACGGGTAGCAATCGTCCCACCCTCCGGATCAACGGCGCCAACCCTACGATCCTGCTGAGCGCGGCGCTGCCAGCGCTCTCGGACATCAGTGGTGGAACATTCCTCGACGGAGCCACCCAGCCGGTGGGCATCGTGCACGTCAACGGTGCCGCTGCCGGCGCCTCCACCTTCTCGCTCACCAGCGCCAACAACACCATCAAAAGCCTGGCGGTGGTCGGAAACTTGGCCGGGAGCGGCGTCGCCATCTCCGGCGCCAGCAACAAAGTCATCGGATGCCGCCTTGGGATCGACAGTGCCGACGCCAGCGATCCCAACGCCACCGGCATCGTCATCACCGGCGGCAGTGGCAATCAGATCGGCGGTACGGCGGCCGGAGAGGGCAACGTGATCTCGGGCAACAACGGCGACGCCGTAGTGATTTCCGGCGGATCGGGTGCGTTGCTGCGCGGCAACAAGATTGGAACGAACGCCGCGGGCACCGCCATACTGGGCAACCTCGGCCGCGGAGTCGTGATTGACGGCTCGGCCAACAACACGGTTGGAGGCTCCAGTGCCGCGGCGCGCAACATTATTTCCGGGAACACCCTGGCGGCGGCGATAGCCGTCAGCGGCGCCGGCGCGACGGGAAATCTCGTGCAGGGCAATTATATCGGCACCGACGTGAACGGGGTGGCCGCGTTTGGAAATGGCGACGGCGTCGTGGTCTCGGGCGGTGCCGCGAACACTCAGATCGGCGGTGTCAATCCGGGCGAACGCAATGTCATTTCCGACAACAACAATGACGGCGTGCGCATCACCGGGAGCGCATCGGGCACGCTGGTGCGCGGCAACTTGATCGGTACGAACGCCGCCGGCACCCTGCCGCTAGGCAACGGCGGTGAGGGTGTCAACGTCGCGGCCACCGCTGGGCCCGGGAATGTGATCGGCGGCGCCGTCGCGGGCGCGCGCAACGTGATTTCAACAAACGGAGCCGACGGAATCCGTCTCGCGTCGGCCGCCAGCACCGTTCAGGCAAACTTCATCGGCACCGATATCACGGGCAGCGCTTTCGGCTTTGGTAACGCCCTCAACGGCATCCTGATTGATAACGCCGCGAATAACCTGATTGGCGGGAGCGGCGCGCTGCTGGGAAACGTCATTTCCCGCAATGGCTCGGCCGGCATCAGCATTGATGGCGCCGGTGCCAGCGGAAACGGCGTGCACAACAACATCATCGGTTTGAACGCTTCCGGAACGGCCACACTGGGCAACTTGCTGGATGGCTTGGCCATCCAGAACGGTGCCAGTGACAACATCATCGGAACCCCTGGCACGGGAAACACGATCTCAGGCAACGGCGGACCGGGCGTGGGCATCTACGACGCCGATAGCAACGATGTTCAGGCCAATACGATTGGTTTGAACGCGGCGCGCACCGCTAGCGTGCCGAATGCACAGGGCGTTCTGATTCAAGTCCTAGTGGGCACGGCTGACGTTAACCTCATCGGCGGAGATACCGAAGCGGCCGGCAATGTGATCTCCGGGAACACGGGCGACGGCGTGCAGATTTCCGGCGTGCCGCTCATGGGCTTCAACACGATCAAATACAACCTGATCGGCACCAACGCTGCTGGCGCCGCCCTGGGCAACGGCGGCGACGGCGTGCAGATCGACGGCGGAGCACTGAGCAACGGCGTTTCGTACAACCAGATCCTCGCCAACGGTGGTGACGGCGTCTTCATCACTGGGCTCGGAACGGATAACAACCAGATCGCCTTCAATTCCATCGGCAACTCCAACCTGCCGAATCAGAGCAATGGCGTCTTTATCAATAACGGCGCTTCGGGCAACAGCGTCGCGGGCAATACCATCCGTTCGAATCTCGCCAACGGGGCTTACATCGATCTGTCTGACGGAAATGTCCTTACCGACAACCAAATCGAAATCAATCAGTTGAACGGCGTGCTGCTGACCGAGTCCAGCGCGACGTTCATCGGCATGGCCGGACGGGGCAATGTCATCTCCGGCAACGGCGCTGACGGCATCATGCTGCTGGGCGCTCCAGGCAATGTCATTACCGCCAACACGATTCGCAACAATTCAGCCAACGGCATCCGCGTGGCCGCCGCCGGTATTCGCATCTCGCAGAACGCAATATTCGCCAACGATCTGCTCGGGATCGATCTGGTTCCCGGAGACGGTGTCACGCCGAATGATGCGGGCGATGCCGACAGCGGCGGCAACAGCCTGCAGAACTTTCCCACGCTCACCTCGGTCAGCAGCACCTCCGCCAGCGGAACGCTCAATAGCGCCCCCAGCACCGTGTTCACGCTAGAATTCTTCGCCAATGCTAGTTGCGACCCGAGCGGTTATGGCGAGGGCGCGTCGTTTGTCGGCTCGGCTATGGTCACTACCGATAGCGGCGGCAACGCAATCTTTTCGGTCACGTTCAACCAAACCGTGCCAGTTCTGCAGTTCATAACCGCCACCGCCACGGACCCCGTAGGCAACACGTCGGAATTCGCAGCGTGCGTCCAGATCCCCGAGACTCCTGCGCTCGTCAATATCGTTTCGGCCAATCCGCCGTTGGACAACCCGTTCATCCCAGAGTTTCAGCCATTCCGCGACGTGCTGCAGGATCTGACGCCGGGTCCCACTCCGCCGCCCGGCATGCCACAGGGCATCGGTGTGGCCGGCACGCCCAATGAGGGGCCGTACATTTATAGTGCGTTCAGCGTGACCTTCAGCAGCGCGCCATCTCCGGTGCCGGCCGCCGACAACATCTCGGTCACCTGTACCGGCGGAGCCTGTCCGGCGATCACGACCGTTGCCAGCGCAGGAACCGGATCCTACACGATCAGCTTGAGCGCGCCGCCACCCGCGCGCCAATGCACCACGTTCACGTTCGCCGGCGTCGCGCCCAGCCAGAAGTTGCAGTATCAGAGTCTTCCAGGCGACGTGGACATGGATGGAATTGTCAACACGACTGATCTGACCGGGTTGGTGCACGCGCTCGTTGATGGCAGTGCGTCACTGGCCGGAAATCTGGCGCGCTACGACCTGGACCGCTCCGGAGCGGCGAACACCGGAGATCTATTGCGGCTGGTGCAATTGCTCAATGGCACCAACGCCACGCAGGTGTTCAATGGCGCCACCGTGGCGGCTTGTCCGCCGTGACGCGTCCGCGCGCTTCAAAACGGCCAAGCACGCGGCGCAGCGCTGCGGGGCTGCGCAGGTAGAAATCCTAGAACCTGAGGGGCTTGCCGCCCCAGTCGAAGTGCGATGCCAGGCCGCCGCGGAGCTGCTTCTTCGGCTTTTTGACGGCCTTTCCAGGCGGTGCCTCCACTTGGGGCGCGGCTTCCGGCCTGGGCAGCGCGGCTCGGATGGAAAGCGAGACGCGCCGCGCCTTGGTATCGACGCCCAGCACCTTGACTTGCACGTCCTGGCCGACCTGCACGACGTCGGCGACCCGGTTGACGCGCTGCGGGCTGAGTTCGGATATGTGCACCAGGCCCTCGACTGCCGGCGCGAGTTCGACGAACGCGCCGAAGTCGACCAGCTTGGAAACCCGGCCGGTTACGATCGAGTTGGCCGGGAAGCGCTCGGCGATCCCCGCCCAGGGATCGGCTTCGGCCTGCTTGGTGCTCAGCGCGATGCGGCGCTTCTCCGGCTCCACGCGAATCACGACCGCATCGACCACCTGCCCCTCGCTCAGAATGTCCGACGGCTTGTGCACGCGCTGCGTCCAGCTCATTTCGCTGATTGGAATCAATGCGTCCACGCCCTCTTCCAGTTCCGCGAAGGCACCGAAGTCCGCCAGCCGCACGATGCGCGCCTTCAGCCGCGTGTCCAGCGGGTAGCGTTGCTCGATGTCCAGCCAGGGGTCAGGCTTGACCTGCTTGAGACCCAGCGAAACTTTCTTCTTCTCGGCGCTGATCTTCAGGACTTTGACTTCGACCGTCATCCCGGGCTGCACGACATCCGTAACTCTCTTGACCTGCGCGTAGCTTAGGTCGCTGATGTGAATGAGCCCCTCGATGCCGCCGATATCGACGAACGCGCCAAACTCGGCCACGTTCCGCACCACGCCCGTGCGGACCTGTCCCTCGCTCAACTCTGCCAGCATTTTCTGGCGCTGTTCCTCGCGCTCGCGCTCCAGGACCTTGCGGCGGCTGAGCAGGATGTTCTTGCCGCGGCGATCCAGCTCGATCACCTCGCAGCGGACGATCTGGCCGATCAGCAGCGAGATGTCTTTCATGTGAAAGACATCGACCTGTGAGGCCGGCAGGAAGGCGCGCATGCCTTTGAGGTCCACCTCCAGCCCGCCCTTGTTCATGCCGGTGACGCGGCCTTCGACTAGCGCCCCGACCGTCAGGGTGTCCCAGTTCGCCGGCCGAACCGCGCCGGGCAGATGCACGATCAGCAGCCCGCTCGATCGGTCCAGCCGTTCGATGACAACATCGAGCAGCGCGCCGACCGCCGGCTCCTGGTCCGGTCCGCCCAGTTCCGAGCGTTTGAGCGCCGCCTGGTTCTTGCCTCCCAGATCGACGAACACGTCATCACCGTGGACACCCACGATCCGCCCGCGCCGTACTCCATCGCGCAGAGCATCGGCGCTCGGAGCGCTGGGGAGCGGTGTCGGCTGATGGCTCAGATCGGCCAGGTCGGCGCCGTCCATCTGCGCCATCGCCGATGCGATCTCAGCCTCCAGATCGGCGTCCAGCAACGATGGCTCGGAGGGCGGCAGCTCGACGGGCACCGCCGTCCTCGAGTGGTGTTCCATCGAATCCGGCTGACTGGGTGTCTCGCTCATATCACGGGTCAACTCTGCGTGCGGTCCTGCGCTATCCGGCGACGAAGATCGTTGCCGTTCCGGTGGGAATTCTGCTGGCCGGTTGCGCGAAAACTATCCCTTCTCCTGTGGCGCTGTGGCTCACATCCGTTGAATTGTATCGTCGGCGATGAATGGTTCCGAGAGGCGAACGGCACGCTTGCGGTCGCGGTCCTGAAGCGCGGACGAACACTCGGCGAGCCGTTGCTGCCACGGCTGGCCGAGAAAAACGCTCCCTTACGGTCGCGGTTCTGAAAATTCGGACACGGTCTGTACGACGTCACTGACTCCGTGTCATGACACCGCTTTTACAGGGATGGGGCGGACAAGTCAAGGACCACAGCAGATGCAGCACGGGCGGCCGGGCAGCCAGTCCGGGCGAATGGCGCGAGAACGGGGCCGGGCAAAGTTATCCGACGAACACTTCGGCCGGCAGGCCGTAGCCGCGCCGCTTGAACTCGACCAGGCCCTCGGTCAACTCATTGGACATGGCCGAACGGGCGTCGGCATCCGGAACGAACGTCTCCAGATTCCCCGGATCGGCACAGAACTTGACCAAGGCATCCACGCTCGGCATTTCCTGGTCGTAGAGCACGGCGGAGAGAACCTCGCCGGCTCTTTGCGCCGATTCGTCGGGATCTGCCGGACTGCGCACGCCGAAGTGTGCGAGGATGTCGCGTCGCGCGACGATCACGTCGCCCATCCAATCTCTTTTCGCGCCTCCGGAAGTTAACTATACTCTAAAATCGAAGAACGTCAAAAAGAAATCTGGCCGACCCGCGGCGCGGCCGCAGCGGCGCTTGCAACGCAGCCGGACACGGCGGGTCGCTACCGCCAAGCACGTGACGCGCCGCCGCGGCTGAGTTATCATGCCGGGAATAGGGCCGCTGACGTGAACCGCCGCTGACAGTCCCCGGAGCCAGCTTGTATGGATTTTGAGCTATCCGACGACCTGATCGCCGTGCGCGACACGGCCCGCAAATTCGCGGCCGAGGTGATCGCGCCCGCTGCCCGCCAATGGGACCGCGAGGGAGAAATCCCGCGCAGCGTGGTCAAACAACTGGCTGAGCTTGGTTTCCTGGGCGTGTTCGTGCCGCCGGATTTCGGCGGGGCCGGACTCGGGTATCTGGGCAACGCCGTGATCATGGAGGAAATCGCGCGGCACTGCGGCGGCACGGCGCTGATGCTCGCGGCCCACAACGGATTGTGTTGTGGTCATATTCTGCTCGCGGCCAATGAAGCCCAGAAAAAGAAATATTTGCCGCCGTTGGCGAGCGGCGAGATGCTCGGCGCCTGGTGCCTCACCGAGCCGGGCAGCGGGTCGGATGCGGCGGCGATGGCGACGCGCGCCTTATTGGATGGCGACCACTGGGTCATCAATGGCTCGAAAATGTTCATTACCAACGGCTATTACGCCGGCGTGTACGTGGTAACAGCCAAAACCGATCCGCAGAAGGGGCCCAAGGGAATCAGCGCCTTCATCGTCGAGCGCAACACACCCGGTCTGATCATCGGTCACAAGGAAGACAAGATGGGCATGCGGGCCTCCGACACCGTCGCCCTGACCTTCGACAACCTGCGCGTGCCCAAGGCGAATCTTTGCGGCGAATTGAATCGCGGGTTCCTGGATGCGCTGAAGGTACTGGAACGCGGCCGGATCGGCATCGGCGCGTTAAGCGTGGGCCTGGCGCGCGGCGCGCTGGAGGAATCGGTCGCGTATTCGCAGCAACGACACCAGTTCGGCCAGCCGTTGTCGAGCTTTCAGACGTTGCAGTTCATGATGGCCGACATGGCCCTGGAGATCGATGCGGCCCGCCTGCTGGTCCGCAAGGCCGCGCTGCTTCAGGATGCCGGACAGGCCAGCAAGCTGGAATCGTCGATGGCCAAGCTCTTCGCCAGTGAAATCGCCACCAAGGCCTGTCTGAACGCGATCCAGATTCACGGCGGCTATGGCTACACGCGCGAAGTTCCAGTCGAACGCTACCTGCGCGACGCGAAGCTTTGCGAGATCGGTGAAGGCTCCAGCCAGGTGCAGCGGATGATCATCGCGCGTGAACTATTGGGATTGTAGGCGGGCATGGACTTCGAACTCGGCGAAGATCACCGCGTGCTGCGCGATTCGATTTTCGAGTTCGCGGTGCGCGAATTGGCCCCGGGCGCGGCACGGCGCGATCATGAGGCGCTGATGCCCGACGCGGTACGCGCCCAGCTTGCCGAGTTGGGTCTGTTGGGCATTACGATTCCCGAGGAGTACGGCGGCGCGGGCATGGATACGCTCGCGGCTACGCTGGCCGTCGAGGAGATCTCAAAGGCCTGCGCCGGTACGGGTGTCTTTCTCAGCGCGCATAATTCGCTGTGTGTCGATCCGATCCTGCGTTTCGGCAATGACGCTCAGAAGCGCAAGTACCTGCCGCGTCTGGCCAGCGGCGAAGCCATCGGCTGCCTGTCGCTGACCGAGCCCGGTAGCGGCTCAGACGCCGGCGCGGCGCGCTGCATGGCCGTCGAAAAGGCCGACGGCTGGCATGTCAACGGCAGTAAGATCTTCGTCACCAATGGTCGTGAAGCCGGTGTGATCATTCTGATTGCGGTGACCGATCCGGGCGAATCGAAGCATCGCACTTCGGCTTTCATCGTGGAACAGCCCTCGCCAGGATTGCGCATCGCCAAGCTCGAACACAAGCTGGGCATCCGCTGCTCGTCGACGGCCGAGTTCGTGTTCGAGGACGCCGTGGTCCCAAAAGAGAATTTGCTCGGCGAGCGCGGCCGCGGGTTGCGCGTCGCGCTGACCACGCTCGACGGCGGGCGCATCGGCATCGCGGCCCAGGCGCTGGGCATCGCCGAGGCGTGCCTCTACCATTCGGTCAAATATGCCAATACGCGCGAGCAATTCGGTCAGACGATTGCGCACTTTC
>DASXUA010000113.1:0-10885 GCA_036505095.1 Phycisphaerae bacterium | reverse complement strand
TTTTCGAGGGCAATTATTTCTTCTGGGGGGGCGTGCCGAAGATCGAGGGCGTCGCGCTGGGCGAGCCCGTTCGCGACGAGCAGATCTTTTCCTGGGACGAGGCCCATCCGGTCCTGCGGCATGTGCCGGTCGACACGATCGATGCGTTTCAGTGGTATCGCCTCGAGCTACCGAAGGAAGCGGTGAAGTTGATTGAAGGCGAGACCACGACCGTCCTGGCCTACCTGGCGCGCGGTCCGAACATGTATCTGATCTGCGCCTTCAGCTTGGTCCTGGAAGACGAAGTGACGAGCGAGCCGATGATGAACTCGTTCTGGGTCACGAAAGCGAATTTCCCGGTCTTCGTGTACAACGCGGTGCAGTTTCTGACGGGAGCCGTCAGCACGCGCGGGCAGACCAGCATCCGGCCCGGCGAGCCCGTCACGATCCCGGCGCCCGCGAAAGCCCGCACCATCACCGTGCAGCGACCCGACAACGGCACCGATGAGATTTCCACGGCCGGCGCCAGTCAGGTGCACTACGCCAAGACCCGCGAAGTCGGCGTCTACCGCGCCCGGCCCGGAATCGATGGTGATGAGCTGTTCGCCGTCAACTTATTCAACCCGACCGAGAGCCAGGTGGCGCCGAACACGACGCTGGTGTTGGGCGGCACCACGCTCACGGCCGGCGAGGGCGTGCAGACCGTCAATCGCCAGATCTGGCAATGGGTTCTCCTGGGGCTGCTGGCCGTGCTCCTGCTGGAGTGGATCGTGTATAACAAGCGGGTATTCGTCTGATCGGGGACGAAACTTCCGACCGCTCGAACGAGAATCCCTTCTCGTTCGGTACCGCGCGGCGGGGGAAACGCCGGGATCCACTGAATGATCTACCTCGATTATAACGCCACGACCCCAACTGACCCTGCGGTTGTCGACGCCATGCTGCCGTACTTGCGTGAGCTGCACGGAAATCCGTCCAGCCATCATGCCATGGGCCGCCGCATTCGCCAGGGGATCGAAAACGCCCGGACCGAGGTCGCCGCGCTCATTAACTCGTCGCCTGATGAAATCGTGCTGATGTCCGGTGGCACGGAAGCCAACAACCACGTCGTCAAGGGGTTGGCGTTCGCGCGCGCCGCGGGCGGTTCGATCGTGACGTCGGCCGTCGAGCATCCATCCGTCGCGCTCGCGTGCCGATTCCTGGAGCGTTTCGGCATCCAGGTCATTCAAGTCGGCGTGGACCGCTCCGGCCGCGTCGATCCCGAGTCGGTGCGTCGGGCGCTGCGGCCCGACACGTTTCTCGTCACGATCATGCTGGCCAACAACGAAGTCGGGACGATCCAGCCGATCGCCGAAATCGCCCGGGTCGCGCATGCCGCCCGCGTGTTGGTACACACGGATGCCGCGCAGGCCGTCGGCAAGATCCCGGTGGATGTGAAGGCGCTCGATGTGGATTTCCTGACGGTGGCGGGACACAAGTTTTACGCGCCGCCGGGCGTCGGCGCGCTGTACGTCCGCGACGGTCAGAAGTTCGAATCACTGCTGCACGGCGCCGGTCATGAACGCGGCCGGCGCGCCGGAACCGAGGCTGTTCCGAATATCATTGGTCTGGGCGCGGCCGCCGTGCTGGCACGGAAGCATCTCGGCGACGAGCGCATCCGAGATTTGCGCGACCGCCTGCATCGCGGGCTGACCGCCGAACTCGGCGAGCGCGTGGTGCTCAACGGCCACCCGGAGCTGCGCCTGCCGAACACGCTCAACATCGGCTTCCGCGGACTGCTCGGCACGGATCTGCTGGCCGCGATGGACGGTATCGCCGCCTCACAGGGATCCGCCTGCCACTTCGACCAACACGAGCCCTCGGCCGTGCTGACTGCCATGGGCGTGGAACGCAGCGTCGGCCTCGGATCCATCCGCTTCAGCGTGGGCCGTTACACCACCGAGGCCGAGATCGACGAGGCCGTCCAGCGAATCGTAGGCGCTTACCGCTCGCTGGGCAGAAGATGACCGCGGTCTGTTCCGGCGTTCTGCCGATATGTAAACTGGCAACCAGAGCCGGAGTCTTGGCATGAAGGTTCAGCGATTGGTCTTTACATTGATGGGAATTCCTCTATGGCTCGCCGCTGGCGGCTGCGGTGTGTTCATCGGACGCATGCCGGACTTCTCCAAGACGGTCGAACGCGGCGCCAACGACCAACCGCTCAAGCTGGACGACATTCTGGCGATCATCAACGACAATTCACTCAACGCCGCGCAACAGCGCCAGATGCTGCGCGACCTGGGCATCCAGGACGAGCGCTTGATTGATGCGCTCGTCCAGTAGCCGCGGATCGCGGTGTGGGCCAGTCAGAACCCCCGAGGGCGTGGTGAGTTGCGCGCCACAAACGCGCGCGGAAGTCACCTCCCCCGGGCGTGGGATGCTCAGAACCCCGTCCGCAAGGACGGGGTGACCCACAAGAACTCATGCCGACGACACGCGTACGTCACCCCCCACGGGCCCGCCACGGCGGATCTGCGACGTGGGGGGTTCTGATGTGGCCGATCCTGCGGGAATACGAGACCGTAGCTGGTCCAAATCGCTGCCCCCCTTCCTGCCTCAGTCGCGGCGCGTCGTCGCGCAAGTAGTGTTCCAGTGCGTCCCTCGAAGGAAACTCATACTGCACCAAACAGACATTGGGCGGCTCCTCCAGACGTACGGCGCGGCCGCACTCGGCGCCGCAGCGGACGACTTCCTGAATATGCTCGCTCAAGATCCAATTCAGCCAGGGATCGATCGCGGCTGGATCGGAGAAGGTCGCCGTGACTTCGTACAGAATGTGGGACATGGGCGTTGCAACTCCGTTTCGCGGGAAAGTCCGCCGCAGCGAATGTCCAATGCGCTGTGAAACTCTCGCACCAGCCTTGATCCCTCGATCCCTTGGTCCCTTGATCCCCGCGTCCCTCGATCCTCGCCTGTTTGCATGCCGGTGCCGACTGCCTTAAGCTAGCGTGCTGGACGTTGGAGTTGAAGATGCCTCGTCGATACGTGCGTGAGTTTCAGGCCGGTGAGCGAGTCGAGGATCAGGTTTTCCTGATCTCTTCGAAGGACCTGCGACAGACATCCAATGGGGCGCTGTACATCCACGTGGTGCTGGCCGACCGGACCGGGCAGATCCTGGGCCGCGTCTGGCAGGCCACCGAAGCCATGTACGGCACCATGCCCGAAGGCGGCTTCCTGCGCATCAAGGGCCGCACCGAGAGCTACAAGGGCAACTTGCAGCTCATCGTCGAAGCCATCCGTCCGGTGGACGCCGCCACCGTCGACCTGGCCGACTTCCTGCCGCGCACCGAGCACGACGTCGAAGCCATGTGGGAGCGCGTCAAGAACATCCTGCGCGAGATCAAGGATCCGGCCATCCGGGCCTTGATCAAGCAGTTCGTCCTGGACGAGAAACTGAGCGAGTGCTTCAAGAATGCCCCGGCCGCGACCCAGATGCATCACGCCTACATCGGCGGCCTGTTGGAGCATACGCTCGGCCTGCTGGAGCTGGCCAAGCTGGTCGTGCCGCACTATCCCAAGCTCAGCATGGACCTCATGCTGGCGGGCCTGTTCCTGCACGACATCGGCAAGACGGCCGAACTGTGCTTCGACACCAGCTTCAAATACACCGACCAGGGCCAACTCGTAGGCCACGTGGTGCAGGCCGCCATCTGGATCGATCAAAAGGCGGAACTGGCGGCCAAGGAACTGGGCCAGCCGTTCCCGCACGAGATCAAATGGTCGCTGCAGCACATCGTCCTGTCGCACCATGGCACCTATGAATTCGGCAGCCCGCGCCTGCCGGCCACGCCCGAAGCTATCGCCATCCACCACCTGGATAATCTGGACGCCAAGCTGCACATGTACTTCCGCGAGATCGCCAACGACCCCGACGCGGCCAGCTCGTGGACGCAGTACCAGCGCTCGCTGGAAACCAAGATTTACAAGAAAGATGTCATGGGAATCCGCAAGTAACTATTGCGGAGTGCGGAGTGCGGATTGCGAATTGATCAGCGCTCCTCCAATCCGCACTTCGCAATCCGCAATCCGCAATTGAACGTCACATGGACTACACCCAACTTTCTGAAACCGACGTTCAGCAAATGCTGACGACCATTGGGGTGGACTCGATCGATGCGCTCTTCGCGCCCATCAAGTCCGAGCAGCGCTTCAAAGGCCAACTCGATGTTCCGCCCGGCATCAGCGAACTCGAGCTGCTGCGCGAGCTGGAGTCGCTGGCGGGCCGGAATGCGCCGGTGACTGAAAACGTCTGTTTCCTGGGCGGCGGGGCGTACGACCACTTCATCCCGACGATCGTCGATCATCTCTGCATGCAGAGCGAATTCCTGACGGCCTACACGCCCTATCAGGCCGAGGCCTCGCAAGGCTCGCTGCAGGTGTTCTACGAATTTCAGACGATGATCTGCCAGCTCACCGGTATGGACGTGTCGAACGCCTCGTTATACGAGTTGGCCAGCGCGGCGGCCGAGGCCGTCCTTATGGCCCGCTCGATCACCGGCAAGCGCCGCGTGATCATGTCAAAGGCCGCCCACCCCGATTGCAATCGCGTGCTCGACACTTACGTGCGCGAGCTGCCCATCGAGCCGGTGCACGCGAACATCAAGGAGGGGGTCACCGATCTCGATCACCTGCGCTCGTTGCTGACCAACGACACTGCCTGCGTGGTCGTGCAATCACCGAACTTCTTCGGCTGCCTTGAGCGCGTCGACCAGATCGTGAAGCTGGCGCACGACGCCGGCGCGCTCGTGATTCAAGCCGTCGATCCGATCAGTTGCGGGGTGCTCAAACGCCCTGGCGATCTGGGGGTGGACATCGTCGTGGCCGAGGGCCAGCCGCTGGGTATCCCGCTGCAATACGGCGGGCCGTGGCTGGGCATTCTGGCCTGCCGCGCGGAATACCTGCGGCGCATGCCGGGCCGCGTGGTGGGCGTCACGCACGACAAGCAGGATCGGCGCGGTTTCTGCCTGGTCTTGCAGACGCGCGAGCAGCACATCAAACGCGAGCGGGCGACGAGCAACGTTTGCACGAACCAGGGCCTGCTCGCGATCCGCGCGAGCGTCTACATGGCCGCCGTAGGCCGACAGGGACTGGCGATGGTGGCCTCGCAATGTTTGGACAAGGCGCACTACGCCGCGTCGCAAATCGCGAAAATCCCCGGCTTCTCCCTGGCGTTCCAGCAACCCTTCTTCAAAGAATTCGCCGTGCGCAGCAGCAAGCCGGTCGAAAAAGTGCTGGAAGCCTGCCGCGCGAAAGGCATTCTGGCCGGCGTGCCCCTGGTCCGCTGGTTCCCCCAACTGCACGATACGTTCCTGGTCGCCGTCACCGAGAAACGCACGCGTGGAGAGATCGACACACTCGTCGCCGCTCTGCGCGCGGCCTGAGCCATTGGAGCCTCCTGAGTTCCTCAGTTCCTCTGTGCTCCCTATGGGCAGCCCGCCACCGTCGCACCGTTGAATACCTGCGTGGCCTGCGTCCCATTGAGCAACTGCACCAACCGCAGCAAGTCGCTGGTATTGACCGGGCTGCCTCCAGCGCTGCGGTCGATATTGTAGCGCGCCAAGTTGCCGATCAGATTGGCGCTGCCGTTGTTGAGCGCCTGCACCAGCGCGAGCAGATCCACCGTATTGCTGGTGCCGTCCAGGTTCACGTCGCCCGGCAGCACCTGGTATTGCAACTTTTGCCCGGCGTTCGTCCCCGGGAACGTGAAGGTGATGCACTCGCGCGGGGGCGGCGGCGCCGACAGGCTGATCATGTACGGACCGGCCCCGCTGCCCGTTACCGTGGTCACGTTCGGGCAGTCAGCCTGGCCATTGCCCGCCAGATCAGTGCAACTGCGTACCACGTTGGCGGCCACCAGTGTGGGCGAGAGCGCGGCGCTGAACGTCACCGCGATCGGCGCGTAGCTGATCGCCCCTGACGCCGGCGTGCCGGCCGCGCCGATGCCCTGCGGCACCAGCGCTATCGTCGAGTTCTGCAGGACATCGCGGAACTTTTGCCCCGCAATATAGGGGCTAACCGTCGGCGGATTGGCCGAGGCGATGTTCACCAGCGCGCCGGCCGTCAACGCGAAGTTGAAATCCAGCAGCCCGCCGCCCGGTCCGCCGAACTGCGCCACCTTGATGAAATAGGTCGTGCCGGCTGTGACGGGCACATTGACTACTTGCGATTGCAGAGTGTTGGTATCGTCATTGCAGGCCACCTGCACGGCCGCGGCGCACGTGCCGGAGAAAACGGACAGCACCGTGTCATAGTCGCTGCCGAAAGTGTTGGCATTGATGAAGCCATTCTGAGTGGGAACCACGCGATACCAGACGGTATTGCTGACACCCGCGCCGAAGAACTCGCAGCTTTCCTGCGGCTCAGATAAGGTCGCATTGGCGCCCACCGTACAGAAGACGGCCGGGTTGAAGCTGGCCGTGGTGATCAGCGTCGCCGTCGCGCAGGTATCGTTCACCGGGGCCGGCGTCGAGTACGAGAAGTGGAACCGCAGCGTGCCACCGTTTGGCCCGCCATAATCGGCCACCTTGATCAGATAAGCGGTGCCGGCCGTCACCGGCACGTTCGTGAGTTGTGAATTAGTCCCGCTGCCGCTGTCGTCATCACACGCCACCTGCACCGCGGCAGCGCATGTCCCGCTGAAGACCGACAGCACCGTATCGTAGTTGCTGCCGTTGGTATCCAGGTTGAGCGTGCCGGTGCACTCGGGCGTGAACTGATACCAGACCGTGTTGCTCACCCCCACGCCCCCGACTTCGCAGCTTTCCTGCGGCTCGGCCAGCGTAGCATCCGCACCCACCGTGCAGTAGGGGTCAGGATTGAAGGATGTCGTGTTGCCCGGAATCACGCTGGCGTTCGCGCAATGGTCGTTCGCTGGCGCCACCGCGTTGTACGAGAAATTGAAATCCAGCATCCCGCCGTTCGGATTGCCGAAATCAGCCACCTTGATCAAATAGGTCGTGCCGGCCGTCACCGGGAGGTTGCTGATCTGCGAATTCAGACCGGTGCCGCTGTCATCGTCGCAGGCCACCTGACTGGGCGTGGAACAGGTCCCGCAATCCAGGCTGTCGACCTCGCTCACGCAGACTCCGTCCCAACTCGTGCCGCAGCAGAAGGCGTCCTGGGCGCACACGCAGGCTTCCACATCGTTGTTGTCGCAGCCCGCGGCGCCGGTCGCGCAGCAACTGTGATCATTCAGCGGGCACGTGCCGCAACTGAGGCTCGTGACCTCGCCGGCGCAAAGGCCGTCCCACATGCTGTTGCAGCAGAACGGATCGGCCGCGCACACGCAGTTCTGGATTGACGGATCGGCGCAACCGGCCCCGCCCGATACGCAGCAATCATGCGCCGTGCTCAGGCACGAGCCGGTGAAAATGGACAGCACCGTGTCGTAACTGCTGCCGTTCGTATTGACGCTGATGGTGCCATCGCCGCAGGCCGTGAAGCTGTAAAACACCGAATTGCTGTTGGTCGTAGAGCCGCAATCCTCCTGCGGATCGGACGAGACGGCGTTGGCTCCGACGGTGCAATACGGCGTCGGGTTGAAACTCGTCAGGTTACCGAAGATCTCCGCTGGCCCGGTGCACAGGTCGTTGGGCGGCGGGTTCGGACTGTAGCTGAAGTTAAAGTCCAGCAGGCCGCCATCGGAGCCGGTGTCGTAATCGGCCACCTTGATCAGGTAGGTCGTCCCGCCCGACACGGAGAAATTCACGATCTGCGATTGCAGATTGCCACCGCCGATGTCGTCGTTGCACGCTACTTGCGTCGCCGCGCTGCATGTGCCGGTAAAGATGGACAGCACCGTGTCGTAGTTGCTCCCGATCGTGTTGACCGTGATCGTCCCACTGGTGCAGGGCGTGAAGCTGTACCAAACGGTATTGCTGACGCCCACGCCGCCGGCTTCGCAACTCTCCTGCGGTTCAGAGCCCGAGGCATTCGCCGCAATGGTTGAGTAGGGTGTCGGATTGAAGGCCGTGGCCGTGCCCGGAATCTCAGTCGCGGTGGCGCAGGTGTCGTTCACCAGCGTCGTCGAGATGACCATCGTGTAGCTGTTGCGCGTGTCGCAGTCGGCCAGAAAAACGTGGATGAAAAAGTTGGCCGCGCCGCCCGAGTTGGTGAACGCGATGGATTCGACATTCGTCGTCCCGGTGGAGGAAGCCAGCAGGCTGCCGCCGCAGGCACTCCACAACTCCAGGTCAATGTCGCCGTTGGCATCGGTAAAGGTCAGCGTGACCGCCAGCGAGCCGCCCGCCGGAACGTTGGTACGGAACCAGTCGTCATGATTGAACTTCACGATGCGGTTCGTGAACGTGCCCTCACTGATGGTAATCGCTGTGGCACAAGTGTCATTGGGCTCGAGCGCATCGTCGCTGCCGCCGGCAAACAGCGTTTGAACGGTCGCGTTGTCGGCGTAGCTCTGATCGAGAGCGCCGAAATTATCGTAAGTCAAACCGCCGGGTCCGCAGTTCGATGGGCCGCAGAAAAGTTGGCCGTAAACGCGCTGATCGCTGTTACGCAGAATCGGTGATCCCGAAGAGCCGGGCTCCGTCACGCCGTCGGTCCAGTTGATGCGCAGGAAGTTCGGGTCACCGCTGGAGCAGAAGGAATTATCGGCGGTGGCCCGGTTCCCGAAGCTGATGCGCTTGAACGTGCCGCCCGGATGATGAATGCACGCCGAGGCCGTTCCGTTGCTGATCGTACTGGCCGTGAACCCCTCCCAAAACAGACCACACGGCAGCGCTCCCTCTTCCATGAGCAGCGTGAAATCCGTGGCGGTGGTCGTGAAGAGCAGCGTGCCGATCGACGACTTGGGCACGCTGGCCAAACTGGGCGGGGTGCCATTGCACGTCGAAGTCTGATACAGCCAGAAAAACTGCGTCGTTTGCGCGACCGCGTTGGTATCGATGCAATGATTGGCCGTCAGGAAATACGGCGTCAGATCGCCGTTCTGCGGATTCACCAGACTGCCCGAGCACAGAAAACCGTTCCCGCCCTCGACGAAGCTGATACGCGCCACCGCGTGGCTGACGTTGGTGAACGCCGAAAAGCATGTCACGTCGTTCTCGCACGCCGTCCCTTCCGGCTGGTCGCCACCGGGCGCGGGGTTTAACGGATCGCGATAAAGATGCTGAAGCTGATCGACGCGCAGCGGCTTGACCGGCTTGCCCGCACCGCTTGGATCGGGCACAAACAGTTCGATCCGCGCCCGCTCGCCTTCGATCGTACCCGCCCAGAACTGCCCATCGCCCAGCGGGCCGCGCTGCTGATGCGGTCCATCCACGTACGCCGGCTGCGATGGCGCGTAGACATAAAGCATCGCACCCAGCGGCAGGTCCACGTCGGCAAAGTGCAGCCGCAGTCCCACGGCGCCGGCCGACACCACGTCGACCGCCCAGACGCGCCCAACGCCGACGATGTCGTTCCATTGGCCGTTTTCGAAGTTCACGATCAACTCGCGCCCCACGCTGATGCGCAGCTTCTTGCCGGGCGCTGGCGTCTGCTGATCCTGTTGCAGCAGCGCGGCGTGACCGAGTGCCTCCAGCCGCACCTCGGGTAGATTTTGGAAGGCGATTCCCAAGGCCTGCGAAGGCGCGACCGGCGCCGGCTTGACGGCGGCCGGCCCGGCTGGACCGGAGCCCGCATCGCTCTGCACCGCGAGGTTCGCGTTAAGCGGCGCAGGAATCAGCGGCGCGTCAGCGGGGCTCGAAGCATCCGCCGCGCCTGGGTTCTCCTTCTGCACGCCGGAATTGTCGAGCGTCCCGTTTGGGTCCAGCGTCGATGGCACGGTTGGCTGCCCGGCGCCGCCCGCGTCTTTCGGGAGACCGTCGTTGTCCAGTGGTCCATTGGGGTCGATGCTGGACCCGGGCGGGTTTCGCCCGACGTCGGCAGCCGGGCGAACTTGAGCCGGAATCTTTTTTTCCGGCGGTATCGCCGCGTTATGGCCGTCGCCTGAAGATTGCGCGAGCGACCGCACACCAGCCGCCAGAATTGCGGAGATCAGCGCCGCGCCGACCAGGATTTGCACGAAAGCGGCAGCACGCCGCACGACGCCAGCGCACCGCTGGCCGGACGAATGGACGAACATCTTGTCACTCCCGAATGCTTCACCCCGTGCGCGTAGGCACCGCGCGCCACGGCCTCCACAGCCCGGCGACGTGGGGGAGAGATGACGCCGCCGGTGCCATTGGGCACTGCGGCACAATCTAACAGAACGGGCTTGTGACTTCAATGGCGCCTGCGGCAACATTGAACCCGGGGCGTGCGCTTGAATGCTGGCATGCACCGTGCAAATCGCGTGTGATAAGGTCAGCGCACGGTGCTATGCGTGGGGGATCGGAACTCGCTTGCCGGTCGGAGTTCGCACATGAGTGGCGCGGGTCGGCCGCTTGCGCGCGGGGGTCACTTCCGCCGGCACACTGGCCTTCGGCTCAGATAGATACAAATCGTTGCCGTCCGGATCGCCGAAGAACGCCAGCCGGGAGTCGCCATCTTCGACCACTGGCCCGCGAAAGATCACGCCGCGTTGCTTGAGCGTCTGCACCACGTCGTCAAGCGGTTCGGTCACACGCAGCCCGATGTGAATCGTCGCCGTCAGCGCCGGATGGCGGTTGTGCCCGCCGGCCGGATGCAGCCCGATCACCCCGCCGTGTCCGTCGCTGACCTCCGCCCATTCGCCCGGCTTATGACTGGTGAGCTTCAGCCCGACCATTTCGGAATAGAAGCGCACCGATCGTTCAAAGTCGGAGACAAACACCGTTGGAATCATGCTGCGGAACATGCCCGTGATCTCTGGACGGCAGATCGGTGTGGCGCCAGCGCTGCTCGTCCGCTGCATAAAGTATAATATCGGCGGCACCAAGCGCCTGCTAAA
>DASXUA010000112.1:0-1527 GCA_036505095.1 Phycisphaerae bacterium | reverse complement strand
CGCCTGCTGCGCAACCGTCACAATGGCCGGTTTGCCGACGTCAGCGAGTCGGCGCGGCTGACGTCGGTGCCGCCGGCCTCGGGGCTGACGTTCGTGGACTACGACCACGATGGTGACCTTGATCTGTATTTGACGCGCAGCGCGGC
Source organism: Phycisphaerae bacterium (assembly GCA_036505095.1). Classification (GTDB taxonomy): domain Bacteria; phylum Planctomycetota; class Phycisphaerae; order UBA1845; family UBA1845; genus DASXUA01. The sequence continues at coordinate 1,381 of DASXUA010000112.1, read as the reverse complement.
GGGGCTGGCAGAGTTTGAGGCGGCGAAGGCCGAGGTCGCGGATTCGCACGGCACGCTGCTGCGCAATAACGGGAATGGCACGTTTACTGATGTCACGGAGGAAACCGGGCTCGGCTCCAGAGGCGGCGTGGTGGCGCTGGCCAGCGATGTGAATAACGATCGGGCGGTGGATTTCGTGATCACCGGCGGCGGCAGCGCCCCAGCGGGCGCAAAGGCAGGGTCGGCCGCAGGCGCGCGTGGCATCCCCCCGGCTGGCACGAAGGAGTCAGCGGCGGCCCGATCCGAAGCAGCCGGAAAAGAGATGCAGGGGCGCGGGTCCGAAGCGCCGCAGGTGTTTCTCAATCCGCGTGAGGGCAAGTTCTGGGCCGCTGAGCTGTGGGCGGCAGCCATGCCCGCGCCGACCGTCGCCGCGGTCGCACTCGACTTCAACAAAGACGGGTGGATGGACCTGGCATTCACGCATTCCGGAGCGCCGGGCGTCAGCTTGTGGCGGAACGTCGAGGGCAAAAAGTTCGAGCGAGTGGCACTGCCGGAGCTGCACCTGAAGCGCGGCTTTGGCGTGGCGGCATTCGATTATGACAACGACGGCTGGGTGGACTTGGCGGTGGCGGGCGAATCGGAGAGCGGCGGCGGCGTTCGCCTGCTGCGCAATGCAGGGCCGCAAGGATTCAAAGACGTCAGCGCGGAGGTCGGGCTCGACAAGTTGAAACTTAACAATCCGCGGGCGCTGCTGGCGGTGGACTATGACAATGACGGCGCATCCGACCTGCTCATCACTCAGCACGACGGCCCGCCGGTGCTGCTGCGCAATGAGGGCGGGGCGAAAAACGGCTCGGTGCGGCTGGCGCTCAAAGGGCTGAACGACAACAAGAGCGCGCTTGGCACCAAAGTGGAAGTGTTTGCCGGGCCGCTGTGGCAGAAGTTCGAAGTCAGCGGCTCGGGGTATATGGGACAGAGTGTGGCGCCGCCGGTGGCGGGGCTGGGCAGCGCGGGTCAGGCCGACATTGTCCGGCTGCTGTGGCCGACGGGCGTGGTGCAGGACGAGGTGGAATTCGAGCGCGGCGGCACGGTGCAGATCAACGAGATTGACCGGCGCGGCAGCTCCTGTCCCATCGTGTTTGTGTGGGATGGAACGCGCTACCGGTTTATCGCGGACATGATCGGCGCGGGCGTGATTGGCCACTGGATCGCGCCGGGGCAGCGTAACATGCCTGATCCTACGGAATACATGAAGGTGGCGGGCGCGCTGGTCCGGCCGCGCAGAGGGCGGCTGAGCTTCCGCCTGATGGAGCCGATGGAAGAGGCCGTGTACCTCGATCAGGTGCGGCTGCTGGCGGTGGACCATCCGCGCGACGCGCAGGCCTTCCCCAACGAGTATTTC
>DASXUA010000111.1:0-6674 GCA_036505095.1 Phycisphaerae bacterium | reverse complement strand
GCTCAGGGAAATCCCGGAGGATTTATCCGCGTTACGGACCCCCAGGACAGCGACACGATGTACTGGCTGGCGGGGCCGGGGTTTCTTGGAGATCTGTCTCTGGCGTACGGCGGCGCTCTTGAGTTTGACCTGCAACAGTCTGCTACAAACAACCAATACCACGGCGTCGATGTGATACTGCAGGGCGCCGGCCTGAACCTGCCGCTTGAGACCTCCGGCAACCCGTACCAAGCGCCGGCCTGGACGCACTACCGCGTAAACTTGATCGAGAGTGGGAGTTGGCGCGTCGGATCGCTCGCGGGGGCGCCGCCGACGGCCGAACAGTTTCAGGCCGTGCTGGCGAACCTGAGCAGCCTGCAACTTCGCGCGGAGTACCGTTCGGGCGCTGATGTTGATGGTCTCGACAATGTCGTCGTCACACCACCACATCCACCGGGCGATCTCGACGACGACGGCGATGTTGATCTTGCCGATTACGCTGAGTTCCAGTTGAGCTTTGGCGCAACGTGTCCGTGACCTGCGCTGTGCGCGTGCCGCGTGCGCAGGCCCAGAGGTCGGCGGCACGTGCAGGTCGCCGCAGCAACTCGCGGTGGCGAGCTGGAAGCCTGCGCTACAGGGCGCCTTGACAAGTTCGTCCACGCAACAGCCAATGGATCGTGGAGAACTTGCGTCATGGCAAAGAAGACCAGTCGCCGAGCGAGTCGCCGACTTCCGCGTCCAGCACCATCGAAGTCGACCGCGCGCCGGAAACGAGCGTCGCCGCACACGCCGCGTTTCCGCGTGTACATTGCCGTCAGCCTGGATGGCTACATCGCGGACAAAGACGGCGGTGTCGGCTGGCTCGATCCGTACTTCTCGCCTGAGATCGACTTCGCTGGGTTCATGAAGACGATCGGCATCACCGTCATGGGCCGGGTGACGTACGATTGGGCTGTCGCGCACGGCCATGCTGGCGACCAGGGGCGCTGCATGGTGTTGACGCATCGGCCGCTCGATGACCCGCCGCGAGGCATGGAATCGTTCGGCGGCGACGTGCGTGAGTTGGCGGCGCGCTTGCAAGAAGGTCTGGCTGGAACGGGCAAAGACATCTGGCTGATGGGCGGCGGGCAATCGATCGCACCTTTCCACGAGGCCGGCCTCGTGGATCGCTGGGAGCTCAGCATTATTCCGGTGCTGCTCGGCGACGGCATCCCGCTCTTCCCGAAACACACGCGCGGTCTTGAAGGCCTGCGGCTCACGCACAGCCGCACCCTCAAGAATGGCATCGTCGAGGTACGGTACGAGCCGCAACAGCCAGGTGCGTGACAGTATCGGCGGGCGTCCGCAGCCCCGTTCACGGGGCTTGCCGCCGCAGGCGGCTTCAGGCCAGCCCTTTGTAGGGCTGGTTAGCAGGCCAGGCCCCGAATCGGTCAGCCCGTTTTAACGAGCTTTCGCATTGGCTTAAGCCCTCGCCATCCGAGCGTAAGCTTCACCAGCCGTAGAACGGCTGGCCTGCAGCCCGCTGCGCGGGGAAGCCCTGTGAACAGGGCTGGGTAGAAAAGCCCGCCGATTTTGTCACGGACCCGCAGCACCCGGGTGCGTGAGCGCTTGCGGGCTGACACGCCTCACAGCTTGGCCGTGCGGCGTGCCGCGTTCGCATGGGCAAGTCCGCCCCGCCGCGGCGGATCTGCGACACGGCGGATCCGCTGCGGCGGACAAAAGGCCGCCCGCCACGGCGGTTCCCGGCGGACTTGCCAATGCCACCCGAGTTTCGCCACGCTTTCTGGGATGCGCCCGCGTGCGGCCGTTCGCGCGCTCACGCTTGCGGTTCCGGCTGCGGCTGGATCGCAGCTTGCACCTGTCGCATCAGACCGACGTAATCGGCTTGCGCTTTTAGCAAAGTTTTCATGAGCGGGTCACTGGCCATCTTCTGTTCCAGATCGGCCAGCTTCCGTTTGTCTTCGGGCTCGACCGGCTGGTTAGCGGCCGTGAGTTCCTCGATCTTGCGGGCCTGGCTCTCGTAATCGGTCAGAATCTGCCGCGTGCTCGCGCTGGCCGCGACGGCTTCGTTGGCCTCCAAGTACGCCTTGACCTTGGGGTGCTCGGCCAGTCGTTTGCCCAAGTCGCGGGCCACGTCTAGGATCGGGTCCATGTTCTTCCTTCTAAACCGCGCGCTTACGCTTCGCGGCTCTGAATCGCTCGCTGATGGGTCACGGCTCGAGTCGCTCGCTTACGCGTCGCGGCTCTGAATCGCTCGCTTACGCTTGGCGGCTCGGAAACTCAGGATCGCACGCTCATGCCTCAAGAACGACTGACCGAACGAATCATCAGCTACATGTCGAGCCGGCGCTACCGGCCGCAGAAGGTACGCGCCCTGGCCCGCACGCTAGGCATCGCGGACGAAGAATATGGCGACTTCCACGACGCTGTCAAAGCCTTGATGCACAGCGGCCGGGTCGTGATGGGCAGCGCCAGCGCGCTGCTGCTGCCGGAGCCGACCGGGGCGATCGTCGGCAAGTTCCGGCTGAATCAGCGCGGATTCGGCTTTGTCATCCCCGACGTGCCGAACGCGCACGGCGATCTGTACGTCCCGGCGGAGGCGACGGCCGGCGCGATCACCGGCGATACCGTGCGCGCCGTCGTGACGCGCCGCGGCAAGCGCGACGGCCGCATGATGTACGAAGGCCGCATCGAGAACGTCATCCAGCGCGGCCACAGCCGCTTCGTGGGGGAGTTGGTGCGCGAGGGCGGCCGCTGGTTCGTCGTGCCGGACGGAAACGTGCTGCACGTGCCGATCTTCGTCGACGACGTCTCGGCCAAGGGGGCGCGCGCCGGCGACCAGGTCGTACTCGAAATCACGGCGTATCCCAAGCCCATGCACGACGCGCGCGGCGTCATCGTCGAGGTGCTCGGGAAGCGCGGCGATCCAGGCGTGGATACCAAAAGCATCATCCGGCAGTACGGCCTGCCCGAGGCCTTCGATGAGCGCGTGGTCGCCGAGGCGCGCGCCGTCTCGGCTGAATTCGATCCGCAGCGCGCCGCGCACGGCCGCGAGGACCTGCGCGGCCGCGTGACCGTCACGATCGACCCGGTCAACGCCCGCGACTTCGACGATGCCATCACGCTCGAGGAGTCCGCCACGGCCGATCCGCGACACGACGGGCAGTTCGAGCTAGGCGTGCATATCGCCGATGTGAGTCACTTCGTCCGGCCCGGCACGGCGCTGGACGACGCCGCCCGCGAGCGGGCCAACAGCGTGTACTTTCCGCAACACGTGGTGCCGATGTTGCCGGAAGTGCTTTCGAACGGCGTGTGCAGCCTGCAGGAAGGCCAGCCGCGCCTCACCAAGAGCGCCTTCATTGCTTACGATCGCGAGGGCCGCGTGCTGCGGACGCGTTTTGCGAACTCGCTGATCGCTTCGACCAAACGGCTGACCTACGAAGAAGCCACGCAGATTTTGGAAGGCAAAGTCGGCGGATATCCCAAACCGGTTGCGCAGTTGCTGCGGCGCATGGACCTGCTGGCGCGCATCATCCGGCAGCGGCGGATTCGCGAAGGCATGCTGGTGCTCGAGCTGCCGGAAGTCGAGCTGGTGTTTGACGAGCTGGCGCGCGTGACCGGCGTGGTGCCTGAGGACATGAGCTTCTCGCACACGATCATCGAAATGTTCATGGTCGAGGCGAACGAGGCCGTCGCGCGGCTGTTCGTCAAGCTGGGCGTGCCGCATCTGCGGCGCGTGCACGAGGAGCCGGACGATGCCACGCTGGAAGGGCTGACGCGCTTTCTGAAGGCGATCGGCAACAAGCCGCCCAAGCGGATCGACCGCGCCTGGCTGCAAGGCCTGCTGGCGGAGGTGAAGGGCGCGCCGGCGTCCTTCGCGATCAATCTGGCCGTGTTGCGTTCAATGCAGCGGGCCGAGTATCGCCCTGATCTGATCGGGCATTACGCCCTGGCCAGCGAAGACTACCTGCATTTCACCTCGCCCATCCGGCGCTATCCCGATCTGGTTGATCATCGCCTGCTGGAGGCGTATCTGGCCGGAAAGTTCGAGCATAAAAAGAAGAGCCGCGGCGACACGCCGACCTTCGAGGAGCTGCACGAAATGGGCGTGCACTGCAGCGCCAACGAGCGGCGGGCCGAGGCGGCCGAGCGTGAACTCAAGCTCGTCAAAATCCTGCAGTTGCTGGAGTCGCGCGTGGGCGAGCAGTTCGACGGCGTCGTCACCGGCGTGGCCCAGTTCGGCGTGTTCGTGCAGCTTCGCGAGTATCTGGTCGACGGGCTGCTGCGCTACGCCGACCTGGCGGACGACTGGTGGAACGTGGATGCCGAAGGCGGGTTCGTGATCGGCGAGCGGACGGGCCGGCGCATCGCGATCGGCCAGCAGTTGCGCGTCGCGCTCAGCCGCATCGACGTTCCCAACCGAACGCTCGACTTGGCGCTGGTCGCCGAAGGTCAAGCCGGCCGCGCCCGCCCACCCTCGCAGCGGACTGACCAGCCGCGCGCCGGACGCAAGCGCGGCGCACGGCCTGGCCGCCGCAACGGCCGATCGCCCACCGCGCAGCGCGCCAGTCGTGGGCGCGCGCGCCGCCGCTAAGTACGGGACGCAGAATCACTGACCCAGGTGGGTGGCCCGCCGCGGCGGGCAGCCGCGCGAGCATGTCCGCCGCAGGCCGATCCGCCGTGGCGGACTTACCCGCTGCGCGTGAAAGCATGCCACCCGTCGCACGCGCCGCCGCTGAGCACGGGACGTCCGGCCCCCACCCCGGAGTTGCTTTCGCCGAGCGAGACGGCTATAAAGAGCAGCCTGTCAGGGGACGTAGCTCAATTGGGAGAGCGCCGCGTTCGCAATGCGGAGGTTGCGGGTTCGATCCCCGTCGTCTCCATTCGGTGGTTGCATGTCGCCACGAGACTCGATTCGTGACGAATGCGCCGCGGCTGCATGAAGAGAATGCGCTGCAGCGCCCCTGCTCAACGGTCAGCTTCAGTCTGGTAGCCGATGGGTTTGCGCTTCGTGGTGGCAGGCGGCTGCATGAGTTCGCGAATCGCCTGAATGACTGCGGCAAACTGCTCGTCGTGCTGTCCGACTCGCTGTTCCAGATCGTCCAGCCGCCGTGCCAGCTCAGCGTTCACCGCCAACACGCGCCGCAACCGCACGAACGCCCGCATGATCTCCAGATTGACGCGGATCGCCCGCTTGCTCCGCAGCACGCTGGACAGCATAGCCACGCCCTGCTCGGTGAAAGCATAAGGCGGCTGACGGCGCCCGCCCCACTGGGAACTTGATATCGCAATTTGCGATTTCAAGTTTGAGGTGCCGGATTGGCGCCTCAATTCATCGAATTCGGCTCTGGATAGGCGGAACATGAAATCATCCGGGAAGCGATCGCGGTTCCGCTTCACGGCCTCGTTCAGGCGCGAGACCGTGACTCCGTAGAAGCCCGCCAAGTGCGTATCCAGGAGGACTTTTTGCCCCCGAATCATCAGGATCGCGCCCTCGATGCGCTCGGCAGGGACGATGGCTTGAGTTTCCGGCATCGAATCTCCCTTTGCCGGTCGGCGTTTCGCGAAGCCAGGCCTCCAGCGCCAGGCATGCCATCTTCGCCCGGCAGATTCTGAGTCCGACCAGCGCACGGACAGTTCGAGTTGCAGTAGCTTCGGCCGCAGCTTACTGCACGTCAATTCCCAGAGATTCCGCAAGACGAAAATGATTACCCGCAGGACGCCCCGCATTCCGAATATTCCCGTCGTCGCCAATACTCCCGGGCCGCGCACGCCGCGCGGCACTCTGACGGAAACCTAACCCCCGCTTCCGACAGACATAATTCGTCCGGATTTAATTCTGACGTGGCGAACAGAATGCAGCGAAAAGACTGGGGTTCTCGTGGGGTGAATGGTGCGCCAGAATTAAATGCAGGCGCTTGACAGGAATTATTTCGGACGACGCTTCGCGCGCTTGGCCTCGTTATCCACCGCAGCGGCAACTTCGAGTTTGTCTATCTCAGGGTCGCCAAGCTCGCGGGCGAGGGCTTCATAGTCCGGGTACGCACCGCTAGCCCAGGCCGCCGCAATTCGCGCGTCCCGCTGCAAGTCGCGCTTGTGCGTGCCCTTCGGTCGGCCGCGCCTATGAGGCTTTGTTGCCGTGGGCTCGCGGGCCTCGACCCGCTCCGTAGCGATTCCGCGCAGGCGAATCGCCATGCGCTGCAAACTCACTTTCAGGTCGGGCCAGATGGGAGCGACAGCGTCTGCTCCGCCGTACCCTTCGGCGGCCAGAATCTTGAGCTTGAGTATCCCGGAAGCGTCGTAGCCGTAGCGTTCAAGGTTGGGGGCGAGCGCGCCTACGCATCGAGTGATCTCGTTGCGTGCACCGTTGCTGCGCCAACTGCAGCGCAAGGCCCTCTTGGCGGTCGCGTTTCTGCGGCTCTGGACGTAGCGGGGCAACTCGGCGAGCGCAAGCTGATATCGCAGATGCCAGTCCAGATACTTCGTGACGTGGCTGATCAGTTCGTCGATGAGCTTCGCGGTTCGTTCTGGCGTTGGCATGCGCCTGCTCTGCTGGGCCGGTCCGGGTAGCGCTTGTGGGTAGGTGCTACCGCAAACGCCTACCCGGTTCACTTGGCGCGCTGCTGGCCGGCACTCGCGCCGTCCCGGTCCGCTCAGATTATCCACGGCACTCCCGCGGGCAAGCGCCTTGACGC
>DASXUA010000110.1:0-2512 GCA_036505095.1 Phycisphaerae bacterium | reverse complement strand
CCATACGCTGGTGGCCGAGGTCGATCTGCCGATCGGCACACGCGTTGACCAGCCGGTCTCGACGGCCAGCATCATCGTGCCCGGGCATGAGCATGAGCCGCTGCACGGCGAAGGGCTGGGGCTGGCGCCAACCGTGGGGGCGCGGACGCAGAGCCAGTCATTCTTGTTTCGCGTTTCACAGGTCGGCTTCCCTCTGCGCCCGGGAATTGCCGTCACCGGTTACCTGAACATACCCGGCGAGCCGCTGCAGGGCGTCATGATCCCACAAAGTGCGGTAGTACGGCTGGTGGGAAAGGCCTGGGTCTATGTTCAGATTGCCGACGACCAGTTCACGCGCCGCGAGATCGCCCTCGATCGTCCAGTCGCGGATGGCTGGTTCACGACGGCCACATTTGGGACGAGTGATCGAATCGTCGTGAGGGGCGCGCAGATGCTGCTATCGGAAGAGTTCAAATCGCAAATTCAGATCGGCGAAGAGGGCGAAGGAGGTTAAGCCGATGGCGATGCCAAGGCGCCGCCGTTATCGTTGGCGGCGGCGAATGATGGTGCTGCTGCCTTGCTGAGGGCCATCGTTCAATTCTCCATCCGGTTTCCCGGCGTGGTGGTGGCGCTGGGCTGCGTGGCGATCATCTACGGCCTGCACGTCACGCGTCGGTCGAAGCTTGACGTGTTCCCGGAGTTCGCGCCGCCGCAGGCCGTCATCCAGACCGAGGCGCCGGGCCTTTCGCCTGACGAGGTCGAGGCGCTCGTCACGACGCCGATCGAGCAGGCCGTGAACGGAACGGCCGACCTGGAGTCGATCCGCTCGCAATCGATCCAGGGTCTTTCGGTAATCACGGCCGTGTTTCGCGAGGGCACGGATATTTTGCGAGCGCGGCAGATGCTGGGCGAGCGGCTGATCGAGGCCGCCGGGCGAATGCCCGAGGGCGTGCACGCCCCGACGCTCGCTCCGCTGACCTCCGCCACGAGCGTGATGTTGGCCATCGGGCTAACTTCAGATTCGCGCAGCCTGATGGAGCTGCGCACGATCGCCGATTGGAACGTACGTCCGCGCCTGCTCGGCGTCAGCGGCGTGGCCAAAGTCGCCATCTTTGGCGGTGAGGTGCGTCAAATCCAGATTCAGGTCCGGCCGGAGCGGCTGCGCGCCTACGGACTGGGCCTGGAAGACATCCTGGCGGCCGCCCGGCAGGCTACGGGTGTGCGCGGCGCCGGCTTCGTCGAGAGCGAAGCGCAGCGGATCGTGATCCGCACGGAGGGTCAGGCCCTGACGGTCGGCGAGCTGGCCGATGCCGTCGTCCTGTTTCACGAACGCACCAGCGTGCGGTTGCGCGACGTGGCGCACGTGACCGACGCGCCTGAACCCAGGATCGGCGGTGCGGCCGTGCGCCAGCAGCCCGGGGTCATTCTGGTGGTCTCCAGCCAGTTCGGCGCCAACACCATGCGCGTCACCGAGGCGGTCGAAGCCGCCCTGGCCGAACTCAAGCCCGCACTGGACCGCGCCGCGGTGACGGTCCATCCGGACCTGTTTCGCCCGGCGAACTTCATCGCCACCGCGATCGGCAACGTGAGGTTCTCGTTACTCCTGGGCGGCGCGCTGGTCGCGATCGTGTTGTTCATCTTTCTGTTCAACGTGCGGACGGCCTTCATTTCGCTGACCGCGATCCCGTTGTCTCTCTTGGCGGCGGTCATCGTGCTCGACTATTTCGGCGTGCCCCTCAATACCTTGACCCTCGGTGGCTTGGCGATCGCGATCGGGGAGGTCGTGGATGACGCGATCATCGACGTGGAGAACATCTTCCGCCGCCTGCGCGAGAACCGTGCCAGCGCCAATCCGACCCCGGCATGGCGCGTGGTGCTCGACGCCTCGCTCGAAGTCCGCAGCGCGGTGGTCTACGCCACGTTTGTCGTCGCGCTGGTTTTCGTGCCGGTGCTGACGATGAGCGGGATCCAGGGGCGGCTGTTTGCGCCGCTGGGCGTCGCCTACATTCTGGCCGTGATGGCATCGCTGGTGGTAGCGCTCACCATCACGCCCGCGCTGTCGATGTTGCTACTGCCGCGGGGTCGGCGCGGGGCCGGTGAGCCGCCGCTGCTCCGCGCGCTGAAGCCACGCTACACGCGCCTGCTCTCGGCGGTGACCAGCCGCCCGCGCACCGTGACGTTGACGGCCTTGGTGCTATGCCTGGCGGCGCTGGCCACGCTGCCGTTCTTCGGCGGCGCATTCCTGCCAGAGTTTCGCGAGGGGCACTTCATCGTGCACATGTCGGCCGTTCCAGGAACGTCATTAGATGAGTCACTGAGGATTGGGCGCGAAGTGACCGCGGCGCTGCTCGAGAACCCGCATATCCGTTCGGTCGCGCAGCGCGCCGGCCGCGCTGAGCAGTCCGACGACGCCTGGGGCACGCACTACAGCGAATTCAACGTGGACCTGGTGCCGCTGCACGGCGAGGAAGCCGAGTTCGTGCAGTCCGAGATGCGTGAGACGCTCAGCAAGTTTCCGGGCGTCTATTTCGCC
>DASXUA010000109.1:0-5118 GCA_036505095.1 Phycisphaerae bacterium | reverse complement strand
CACGTGGTGGCGGAGGGCGGCTGGATTGACGGCCTGAAGTTCCGCATGCGCTATCGGGTCGCGTTCGAGCGCGCCGTGGCCGAGTTCGAATTCGGCCGCGAACACCCGCTGATGCTGACGCGCAACGGCACTAGCGATCCCGTTTTGCTCGAATCGCTCAGCGCGTATGATTTCGAGATCCGCTACATACTGGATGCGATCGCGCGCGGCGAGCGGAACCTCCGTGCGACCGTGGCCGACGCCGAAGCCGTCGCGCGCTTGCTGGAATCCGAGCACGAGAGTCTGCTCACCGGCGTTCCGATCACGCTGTGAGGCGCTGCGCTTTGGCCACGCGCTGGATGTGGAGGCGCATGAGATCGCGGACATCATATTCACTCATTCTCCTCAGCGCCTCAGCGTCTCAGCGTCCAACGATTTGATATAGATATTGCGATACCACACCGGCTTGCCGTGGTCCTGGAAGCCGATGTAGCCGCGGCGTGGCATGTCCTTGTAGGCCGTTTTGAACTTGTTGGGCGTGCCATCCGGATTTTTTCCGGGCTCGGTCCAGCGATCCAGATCCATGTCGATGATCGGCTCCCCGTTCATCATCGCGTAGATCTTGCTGCCCTTGCAGGTCAGCACGACGTGGTTCCATTCGCCCGGCTGGCGCACCGTGTTCTTGCTGGGCGCCAGGCAATCGTAGATCGCGCCACAGTCGTGCTTGTCGGGCTGGTCCTTGCCATAGGAATCGAGCACCTGCAGCTCGATGCCGGTTTGGACGGAATCATTCAGATCGCTGGTGCGGAAGAAGATGCCGCTGTTCGTCTCCTTATCGAGCTTGAACTCGACGTCGAGCACAAAATCGCCGAACTGTTCTTTCGTCCAGATATCGCCGCCGCCTTTGCGCGCCAGCGCGCCGTCCTCCACTACCCAGCTTTCCGGCTTCAGTTGCCAACCCTCAAAGTCGCGGCCGCTGAACAATTCGCGCCAGCGCGGCGCGTTTCGGACGGCGGCAACTTCGGTTGCCAGGATGGGGCGGATGGCGATGCTTCGGAAGAACAGCGGCGTTTTATGCGCCTGCAGCTCGATCTGTCCCGTGGCCCAGATCGGCTTGCTTGGATCTACGCAGTTGTCGAGCGCCGCGCCGTCCACCACGGGCCTATCGTTCAGCGATACCCATACCAGATCGCCGATCATCTTGATGCGAAAGCTGTTCCACTGGCCGATCGGCTTGTCCGCCCGCACGAGCGGCTTGCTGGGTTGATGCCGGTTATTGTACAAACCGCCGGAGCCCTCCGGATTCTTGCCGGCATCCCAAATCTGCACCTGCGGGCAGCCGCGCAGATAAATGCCGCTGTCGCCGTCCAGCTCGATTTTCCAATCGACTTTCAGCTCAAAATCTCCGTAGTCCTTCGCCGTGCACAGGCTGTCGCCCGCGCCATCGAACACCAGCACGCCCTCAGCGACTTTCCAATGGTCGCGCATTCTTTCATCAGCCGATTTCTGCGCCTCGGCCCGTTGCTCCGGCGTCATCTCGGCCCGCTTCTTCGGATCGCCGACCCATCCCTTCCAGCCCGTCAGGTCCTTGCCGTCAAAGAGCGGCGTCCAATCGGAATCGGGCGATTGCGCGGATGAAATCTTGGCCGGCAAGTCGCCGAGTGCAAACTGAATCCCGGCCAGATAGTGCCGCAGCACCTTCGGGTTCCAGTAGATTTCGTCCCGATGACCGAGCGAGCAATAGAAGATGCGGCCTTTGCCCTGATTACGGAGCCACGAGATGGGAAAGTCGCCGTCCTTGCGGTTAATGCCATCCTTCTTCATGTTCGTGCGGGTGGTATCCAGCGAGAGCAGCACGTGCAGGCGCTCGCGCGCGTAGGGATCCTTGAACTGGTAGATCTCGTCCGTGATCTCCAGTGGCTGACCATCGAACATGCCGTTCAGCGGATGGCCGGGGTCTTCATTCTTGATCACCACGTCTTCATGCCACGGATGCCCATCGAAATAGCCGCCGATCATCTGGCCGTACTCGGGCCACCGGTAGAAACAGTCGGTCGCCGCATGAATCCCGACCAGCCCCTTGCCGCTGCTGACGAAATCCAGAAACGCCTGCTTGCGCCGGGTTTCCTCGAACAATTCACCGGTCGTGTTGAGCATGCAGATGGCATCAAACTGCCGCAGCGAATCCGGCTCAAATACGGCCGAGTCTTCGCTGTGCACGACTTCGAACGCGCCGGTCCGCTCGCCGAGGATTTTCATGGCCGCGATGCCGACGGGAATAGAATCGTGATGGAACTCGCGCGTCAGGGTGAACAACAGCAGCTTGCGCGGCTTCTGCGGCTTGGCATAGGCTTGGGCCGGAGCAGCCTCGCGGATTTTCGCCAGTACGTCCTCGCCCGGCGGATCGGCTTTCGAAATCAATCCGCCGAATAGCGAGGCGAGCAGCATTTGTACGCCGGTCAAGATTCGCATGTTACGGTTCATCCTCAACCTCCATCATCGTGGATTGGGCTAGCTCGATCGTAACTCTCCCCGCCCGCCTGCACCAGCAACGCAGATGAACGTTCCCAGCATTGGCTGATTCCGACAGAATTCGTCAAGGCTGTCCGGTGATATCACCATGAGCGCTGTCGATATTGCATCGGACATCGTGGCTGAATCCGCCATAGCCCACGCGCCGAGCGGACCACGAGCCGCCGAGCGCGTCCGCGGGTCGATGATATGCTCGCCGTGTAGCAGCGTTCCTGATCCGCTCAGCGCCTGGTCGCGCAAACACAACCCGGCCAGCGCGGCGGAATGATCGAGCGGGTCGCGCAGCGCCATGCGCCAGCCAGGCTGACCGGGCGGCGCGCCGAGCGCGTAAACCGTGCTTTGCCCGGAGTGCAGCAGCGCGGTCCGGACGCCCCAATCGCGCAGCAGCGCGATCACCTGATCGATGGCATAGCCTTTGCCGATCGCACCCAGATCGACGATCAGACCATCGGCTTGGACCGTGACTGCGTGCGCAGTGCGATCCAGCGTCAGCAGATGCATGCCGACGGCCGGAGGCATCTGACCGGCGGCATTGGGTCTGACCAGCGCGCCCACGGTGACATCGAACGCGCCATGCGTATCCTCGTGGACCTGCTTCGCCATTTCCAGGCAGGCGAACGCGTCGCTCCCGACGCGCAGCGACTGCCCGGCGCGCAGCGCGTTGATCCGGGCGATATCACTGGTGGGAATAAACCGACTTAACTCGCGCTCGAGCCGATCGACTTCATCGAACGCCGCCTTGGCGACCTGCGCGGCATAGCCCGGCGCTTCGCCGAGAATGAATAACTCCCACGTGCAGGCCATCGCCTCGTGGCTGAAGCGCTGCAGCCCGGAGTGGAACGCAGTCGCGACGGATACCGCGCATTCACCACTCACCACTCACCTCACGTGCCGCGAACGCCTCCCAAAGATCATGGGCGACATAGACCACCAGCACCACGTCGGGCCGCAAGCCATAATAGCTGCTCCGGTATTCGCGGCGCAATCTCGATTCCACTTGGGGCGCCAAATCGGCGGAGGTGATAATCACCGGCGCCTCGCAATCTGCAGGCGGCGATTCCCAATAGCCGACCTGCTCGAAGCGTCGCAAATACCACGGCACCGGCCACGGGTCATCCATAATGACGCGGATCAGCATCCCGTGACCATCGGGATGCACGCGCGCCAGCTTCTCGACCCAGTCCGACATTTGCACCACGCCGAGTAAAGGATGGGCATAGACGTACGGATTGCGGTAGTCGGCGTAGAAGCGAAAGCTCGCGCGCCACGCCTGCCAGCCCAGATGCCCGGTGGCCGAGAGCAGTAACGCTGCGCTGACGCATAACAAGGCAATTCGGCGGGCGGGACGCCCGCCCCCCAATTCGGCCGCGCGCTCCGGCCATAACGCGCGCAGCAGCGCGGCCGCACCGATTCCGGCCAGCAAGGCCATAGGCACCAGAAACTGGACCCCACACCAGGGCGTCTTGTAGGGAATGATCGAGTACACGAGCACCATCAGTGCTGCGTAAATCACCAGAAAGCGGCGCGGCGCTAAGCCGCATGCGGGCTTCAACTGCGCGACCGAAATGGCATCCGAATCTGCGGCCTGCCGTGCGACCGCGGCCACCCCCGCGAGTGCCAGCAGCGGAATGAGCGCCTCAGTCCAGATCGGCCCACGGCTGTAATGCGTAAACAGTAGAATTCCAAAGTAGTAATGCCACGGATGCTCGTGCACGCCGCCACCGCCCGCGCGCTGAAAATAGGTTGTTAGCGCTGCGAGCGAATCCCATACGCCGCGCGGGTGAGTCAGAAACCCCGAGAAGAACAGGGCCGAAGTGGCAACGGCCGCAACAGCAATGACAATCAGCAGCAATGCCTGTCGCGGGTTCGAGACACGCGTGTCAACGTTCGGCATGTGGAATCGGCGCCAGCCCAGGGTTGCCACGATGGCCAGCCCCATGCATCCAAATGCAATGACGCTGGTCTCCTTCGTTGCGTGCATCAATCCCAGCATGCAACCCAACAGAATCGCCCAGCCGATGCGCGGCGACCGCACGAACCGCCAGCCGGCCGCAATCGCGCCCAGCGTGAAGAATGCCAGCAGCATCTCCTGAATGTAGTAGCGGCTGTAGAAGACCATCGCCGGCGAGAGCGCCATCAGGAGCGCGGCGACGATGGTCGCTCCTCGTCCTAGACCATCGGCGAGCAGCAACAAGAGCAGAGTCAGGCCCGCTCCGAAAAGCGCGGGCGTGATGCGAAACGTGAACTCATCGGTCTGCGCCAGATTCTGCGCGCCGCTGAGCCACATGGCCGGCAGCGTGAAGTAATACAGCGTCGGCCCGTGATATTCGTTTGGGTCGTATTCGTATCGCCCGGTCTGCCAGAGGGTGTCGAACTTGACGGCGTGCACCGCCTCGTCAGTGTGCATGGGCCGCAGGCCAAGTCTGGGAATGCGTAATGCCAGCGCTGCGCCAGCAACGGCGAGCATGCCAACGACAAATGGGCCTCGTGACTTCATCGAAGCAGATTGCTAACTCATCTACTCAATCCGCAATCCGCAAACCGTAATTCGAACTCGCCGTTGGATTACTTCGCCGGCAGGCCGTAAACCTCGACCTCCGTGTAATG
>DASXUA010000108.1:0-7098 GCA_036505095.1 Phycisphaerae bacterium | reverse complement strand
TCCTTCGTTCTGGGAGACCTGACGATGGGCGGCTCGACCTTGAACGTAAACGACGAGCTGGTGATTCACGGCCTGTTCGAATGGGGCCCGAACTCGACCATCGGCGGGACAGGCGTGACGCGCGTGCTTGGACAGCTCAGCATCACCGGCAGCGTCAACCTCTTCAGCAACGCCCTTGAGCTGGAATGCGACACTTTTGCGACGGCGGGCATCAATGCAAACCAAGCCGTCGTCCGCAACTTCGCCGGGTATACCTATGAACACAACGGTGGCTCGATCTCCGTCATCGACGGCAACAGCAATCTCTTTATCAATGAGGGCAGCTTCGTTAAATCGGCCGGCGCCGGCTCCACGCGCTTCGGCGTTCCGGTGAACAACTCCGGCCAGATGCGCGTCGAGCAGGGCACGCTGCTGTTCCAATCCGCCTTGACCTGTACCGGAAGCGTGCTCGGACTGCCCGGAACCACCGTGGACTTCTCCGGCGGCACGAAGGACTTCCTGCCGGGCTCCAGCCTGGTGGGTGATCACGTCCACTCCTTTGGATCGACCTCAGTTAACGTCGGCGGCACATACGACGCCGGGGTCGGGACGACAATTGATTCGAGCACCTTCAACTTCCTGGCCGGCGCCAACATCGTCGACTATGGCGAGAATCTGATCGTGGCCGGAGCGGCGCACTTCGAAGCCGTACATGGGGCGACGATCATCTTTCAAACCATGACCATCACCGGAAATGTCTTCTTTGACAGCGGCGACCCAATCAGCACCGGCACATTCACGCTGGGTCCTGGTAATGGTACGTATCGCGGGGCCAGTCAGGCACTGACCATCAACGGTTTGTTCACGTGGGAGCACTCAGCCGACTTCGTCGATCCGGGCGTGATCCACGCCAATGGGGGACTCTTGTTGCAGTTCAGTTCGGGGACCAGAAATCTTCCGCGCGTTCTGAACAACGCCGGACTGGCGACCATTCTTGGTGGGATTAACATCAATCCCGGTGGCATGATCAACAACCTGGCCACGGGTTATATGGATATCCAATTCGATGGAGGCTTCCTCAGCGGTTCGGGCGGCGGCACGACCATCCTCACGAATGCGGGCACCCTGGTGAAGTCCGCGGGAACGGGGATCAGCAGCATCGGAACCGGCACGGCCGGCATCCACCCGACCAGCATCAACAGCGGAACCGTAGAAGTGCAGTCGGGCGTGCTGGCATTCTCGAACGGCAACTATATCCAGACGGCCGGGCAGACCATCCTGAACGGCGGCGGCCTCGCCATGACAGGTACTTTAGGACTGCCGGTGCAGCTCAATGGCGGTATCCTGAAGGGGGCTGGCACCGTGACCGGTAGCGTCAGCAACGCGGGAGGAACCGTACAACCGGGACTTTCGCCCGGCATCCTCAACATCAGCAGCAATTACACGCAGGCCTCGGGCGGCGCGCTCGAGATTGAATTGGGTGGGCTCACACCGGGCACGCAGTACGACCGGCTCAATGTCACGGGTACCGCAGCGCTGTCAGGAACGTTGAAGGTCGCCCTGATCGGCGGGTTCGCACCCGTGCTTGGCCAGCAATTTGTAGTCCTCACCGCGTCCAGCGTCAGCGGGACATTTTCGGCTGTCGAAGCGCTCACACCTGGGTTGGCCGTCAATGTGCTTTACGGTCCCACGACGGTCACACTTGAGATTACCTCGGTGCCGGCCATGGGCGACTGCGACGATGATGGAGACGCAGATCTGGCCGACTATACGCAGTTTCCCGAATGCCTCAGCGGGCCGGGTGTCCCGTACAGTTCATCGGCGTGTGAGTGCCTCGATTCCGATGCCGACGGCGCCATCGATCTGCACGACTTCGGCGCCATCCAGACGAATTTCACGAACTAATACGTCGCGCGCCAGCGCCGCGCCCGGAGGCCACTGTGACTCCTCGATTCGCGGCTGAATTCAGCGCGGGCCCGCGACCGAAGTTTGAGTCGCCGGTGAGCCAGACACTGCCCACAGCGGCGCCCGAAGAAGCGGCCACGCATCGGCCCTTGCGGAAACCGTGATCTGTACGCTGCGCCCGCTGACGCCTACACTTTCGGAGGAAGGTGTTTGCCATGACCATGCTTCAACGCCGGCTGCCTGCGGACCAGGCGGTTTCGTCCGACATCAAACCGCATCCCGGACGCCGCATGACCGAAGCGGAGTTCGTGGCCTGGTGCGAAGCCGTACGCGCTGGGCGCCGACGGTCGCTACCTGCCGATCGCGCTGCGCGACGGTCGTTTCCACTCGAAGGTCATTCGCGGTTTCTATCTGCGGCCGGAATGGCTGTGGTCATCTCCGCGGCCCAAGGTTTTGCGCGTACTGCGTGAGCTAAGCGCGGGCGGTACTGCACGTCGCAGGCACAGACGAATCTGATGTCGTACGCGTTTGCCGCCTGCGCCCAAACTCCCACTCACCCGAAAGCTCATCCGCTCGCTGACGCCGCGCGGCTCTGAATGGCGCTTACGCTTCCGGCGAGTCGCGCTCTTCGCCGATGATGAAGATGCGGTTCTTGCCGGCGCGTTTGGCGGTCAGCAGGGCTTCGTCGGCCAGGCGCAGCAAATCCTCGGCCGTGGAGGCGTCCCACGGATAGCTTGCAAGCCCGGCGCTGATCGTCAGGCGGCAGGGCAGGCGCTCCTTGAGCGATTCGATCTCGTGATTGGCCAGGTCTTCGGTGAAGCGGTCGAGCACCAGCAGCGGATCGTCGGGATGGTTCGAGCCGGAGATCCGGGACTCGCTAGGGGCGGTCGCCCCGCGCGTGTCCCGGAAGACGCGCCGCTCCTCGGCATCCCAGAAGACTACCGCGAACTCGTCGCCGCCGTAGCGCGTGACCAGGTCCTCTTCGCGGCAGTGACGGCGGAAGAGGGCCCCGACTTCGCGGATGATCTCGTCGCCGGCGTGATGCCCGCAGCGGTCGTTGTAGCACTTGAAGTCGTCGATATCGAAAAGCAGCACGGTGACGCGCGAGCGCTCGGCCCGCGCTTTGGCCAGCACACTTTCGAGAAACTGCATCAGATAGCGGCGATTGGGCAGCCCGCTGATTTCATCGGTCAGCGCCAACTCGCGCCAGTGCCGCTGGCGCTGCGCCGCTTCCAGTAGCTTCCCGGCGATGAGCGCGTATTCGCGCAGCCGCTCAGCGTCGGCCGGACGATAGGGACGACCCTTGACCGTGGAGACCCCAAACCCCGCGGTCAAGGGCAGGTCGGTGCGCGGACCGAGACTGATCTGGCCCAGCACGCGCTCGCCGCAACGAATCGCCTCGGTCAGGAGCGGCCGCGCCGCGGCATCCTGCACGGCGCCGGCCGTCGTTACTGAGCCCTCGACCACCACGCTCACCCATTCGGCGCCCGTGCCATTCTGCACCGCTTCGGCAATCTGGCGCAGCAATTCGCGCGGCTCCGCATCGACAGATCCAATGAGTTCGCTCAGCGCGCGCAGCTCGACGGTGGCGACGGCGGCGCGCGGCGGCTCATCCCAGTGCTCGGGGCGCGTGTAGCCCAGCGCGGCATCCAACTCGTCGGTGCGCAGCGGATAGATGAGATAATCGTCGGCGCCGCGCGGCTGGCCATCGGCCGCGGCGGGCAGATTGCGGATGCGGCGCGCGGGCGGTTCGGCCGCGGTCTCGCAGCACAGGATGAGTTTCGCCTGCGGACCGGCCGCTTCGCGCAAACCAGCCACCGCGTCTTCCAGATGCAGATTGCTGGCGTCCACGTCGGCGATCACCGCGCGGGCCGGCTGCTGCCGCAGCGCGACTATGCCGCTCAGATAGGTCGCCGCGAAGTCCACCTCCAGCGACGGGTACGCGCGGCGCACCTCGTCGAGCAGACCCTGCTCGCGACCGATCACCAGCAGACGATCGGTTTGGTGATTGCCGAATCCTGCCATGGCGGGCAGGGGTGAGTGCTGATGGGTCAGCACGCCGGCATGGCCAGCCTGCGCGTCGGGGAGGTCGGCGCCCACGTCGGGGTCGCGCGCCCGGCGACCGGTTTCTGGGGGTAGTTCAGCATCGGGGGCATTCATGGGCGCGGTCCCTCGGGCGGTCGGCCGGAGGACTCGGATTCGGAGTCCGGGTCGCGCATCAGCGCCGCCAACTCCTCCGGAGTCAGCAGCGGAGCGTCGTCAACGATTGGGCGGTCAGTCGTGAGTCCCGCGCCGGAGGATCTGCGCGCTGACGGCTCCGCGTTGCGTTGTGGCGGCGGGCGGCGCTGCGGGCGCTGTGGATCGGGAACCCACGGAACCTTCGCTCCGGGTGTGGGCTGAGTGGTGCGTGGTGCGTCGTCGGACAATGGCTTGGCGGCGTGGTCCATACTGGCCCGCTGCATAACGCTACTCGACATGGCTTCGGCCACGGCCCCGGACTTGCGTCCGGGGTTCTGATCCGTGCTGCACATCACCGGGGACGTTGCGTCCTGACCCCTGAGTCCTGACCCCTGCCGAAGGTCCGCCGGGGCGGGAACCCTCAACCCGGACCCCTCCGTCGGGAATGCGAGCTTGCCGGCGAGCGCCGCGTCGACGACGCCCGTAGCTCCGGCCCGCAGTGCCATTTCGATCTTAGGCTGCTGGGCGGAGTCGGTGTAGACGTAAATCGGCAGTCCGTGAAACAGGCGCCGCGCCCATTCGAAGAATTCCACCTCGCGCGGGTCGAGCGCATCGACTCGAACAATCAAACCTGCGGGCCGCTCTACGTGGGCGGCCCCGAGGCGCGCCAAGGCCCGATATACGTCGGGACAGAACTTGATGGAAAACCCGCGCTGCCGCAGGCCCGCGACGATGCTCCCGCCTGCGCCATAGTCATCCCCGATATGCAGGACAAAAGGGCTGGGTTGGGTTGGCTTCAGCGACACATCGCCCCCACTTCTGCTACTCCCGCGAGATCAAAATTCCGCGGACAAGCACTTTCCCCCGGTTGGCCCGCTTGCGGAGGCTACTTTATGGGCCGCCGCCGCGCAGGTCAACCTGCCGTTCACGCTCCTACAACCCGCATGCCACGACCAGGGCTCGTCCACAGGTCCAGAAAAGCCGGCGGCCCCGCACTTGGTCCGCAGGCGAGTATTCGATAGTCGACCCACTCCCTGGCTACGTGAACTGTGTCGGCTTGGATATAACGAGGGCGGGACGGTGGCGCAGCTCCCGTTTCCACTCCGCCCGCGCCCCGTGTAGGCGGCACTACGGGCAGGCCGCGACGTTTGCGCCATTGAACGCCTGGGTGGCGGGGATGCCGTTCAGAAGCTGGACGAGGCGCAGCAGGTCCTGTGTGTTCACCACGACGCCGCCGACTTCGTTGCTGCGATTGATGTTGTAGCGCGCACGGTTGGCCGGCAGACTTGCGGTGCCGTCATTGATGCGCTGCACCAGCCAGAGTAAGTCCTGCGTGCTATCGACGCCGTCCAGGTTGGTATCACCGGGAAGCGATGCATACTGCAGCTTCACGCCCGGCGCGGTGCCTGGGAACGTGATCGTGGTACAGTGCAGCGGCGGGATCTGGCCGCTGAGCGTCAACGTGTAAGTCGGTCCGCTCCCGGAAACGGATATCACCGCCGGGCAAGCGCCGCCCGTGCAGCTTACGACGACACTCGCGGGCGTGGGCGGCGGCATCAGCGCTTCGCTGAACGTCACCTGCGGCGCCGCGTAATGGCCGACGGTGCCCTCGTTGGGAGTGCCGGGCACGCCGATGCCCTGGGGCATTCCGTAACTGACGGTGTTCTGGAGAGAATCGTGGTGACCGTTGGGTGGGTCAGCCGAGACCATCGTCGCGGCGGTCGGCACTTCGAATTCGTAGGCCCCGATATCAACCACTGGCGGCGGCCCGACGCCGGAATCCGGGATTGAGGGCATATCGAGGAAGCGTGGGTTGCCGTCGAGATCCAGCGGCGTGGGCTCGCTGGTGTCGCCATCGCCGTCGAGATCAGCGCTGTCGGGCGGGACCGCCGCATTGTTGCCCGCGTCAATCGCCGGTGAACTCGCCTGCACGTGCAGATCACCCGGCTGCGCGACGAACAGCGGATCGGCGCCGCTGTTGCCCGCGCCCCCGAGCGTGCCCGTCCACCCCTGCACGATCGAATAGTTCACACTCAAAGGATCCGGCCCCGCGATCTGCGACGACTCATCGACGACACCATTCTGCGAGTTGCCCCACAGGATGGAGTTAACGACTTCAGCCGCGGCATAGATTCCGCCGGACTCCGCGGTCCCGAACGAGTTGGCGAGGTTGCCCACGATGGTGCAGTTCACGACCGTGTGGCTGTATCCCGGCGCTGCGGCCAGCGCGCCGCCACGCGCCGTCTGCCCCGTTCCCATCATCGAGAACTCCGCCCGGTTGTTGCGGAAGAGGCAATTTACCAGCGTCGTGTTACCCCAAACCGCCCCGCCCAGAGCGTCCGCCGGTTGCGAATACGTCGCCACGGCCCGGTTGCCATCAAAGGCGCAGTTGATCAGCAGGCCTGGGCCCGCGCGTAGCGCCCCGCCGCGCACCACCGCCAACACTGCCCCCCCGACGGCCCGATTATCATTCGAGAAAACGCACCCGATCAAAACCGGCTGCCCGCCCTCAGAATAGAAGGCACCGCCGCTGGGATAGTTTCCGATTCCGGAGGCTGCCATGGCTGCGTTCCCGACAAAAACACAGTCGACCAGCAGCGGACTGCCGTTCTCGTTGTACATGCCGCCGCCGGAGCCAAAAGCGTGCGTAGTCCCGCTGGAGCTTCCGAGCGCAGATACCGAGTTTTGCAAGAACTTGCACTGGGTGAGCGTTGGGCTGCCGCCGAGGTTCGCCAGCCCGCCACCGCGGGCAGTCGCGTCGCAGCAGAAGGTCCCGGAGTCACTCTGCGCGATGTTCTGCTGGAACGTGCAGTTGACGATGGTCGGACTGCCACTGTCGATGTACACGCCGCCACCCTGCTGGAAGCCCGAGCTGCCGTGGGGACATGAAAACACTGGCGTAGTGTGCTGCCCAAGCGCTCGCCCGCGGAAGATCGTAAAGCCGTCCAGCACCGCAGTGGCATCCGTTCCGCTGCCGTCGACCACGTGGCAAACATCAAACCCCATCGGCAGGTCGCCGCTCAGGATCGTTACGTG
>DASXUA010000107.1:0-5885 GCA_036505095.1 Phycisphaerae bacterium | reverse complement strand
CAGATTTTCGCGAAGTGGTTAGGCCCGCTGGGTCGTCCGAGCGGTTTGCTCGCCGCAATGTATCTCTTGAACGCGATTCCCGAATGAATGGAGGTCGAATCATGGTGATGCTGATGCAACGCCTTGTCCCTGGCGCTCTCGCTGCGGCCGCGCTCGCCGCGATGGTCTCGCTGATAGGCTGCGGCCCACAGCCCACGTATCAAGTCGTCCAGAGTCCGCCGTCAGCGCGAGTCGGCACGGTGGAATCGATTCGCGAAGTGGTCGAGCAGAAGGATCCCAGCGGCGCCGGCTTGATTGTCGGCGGGTTGGTGGGCGGCGGCCTGGGCAGTCTGGTCGGTAGCGGCACGGGTCGGACGGTGGCAACGGTCGTCGGAGCGCTGGGCGGCGCCTATGCCGGCAACCGGATCGAGAAGTCGCAAGCGCAGGTCGTCTACCAGATCGGCGTCAAGTATGACGACGGCAGCTGGGCGACGATCCGCCAGGCGGCACCGGCGGGTCTGCGCATCGGCGACCGGGTGCGCGTGACCGATCAAGGCGTTGAGCTGTTGCGTTAAGCGTGTGCCGCGGCGACCGCTATTCCCTGCCCGAGGCATATAATGTGGGTCCGGGCGAAGGGCCCGTCGTCGAGACGAAATGGAGAGGGACATGTCGAACAAATGGATGACCTACTTCGCGCCGGGATTGAGCGCGTTACTGCTTTTCGTTGGCGTCAATACTGCCGCGCTGGCTCAAAGCGAACAGCAAAAGCTGGTCGATGCGGCGGACAAGACGCTGTCGAACTTTCTGCGCGATCCGGATATGACCTGGCTGCAACAGAACGTAGGCCGAGCCAAGGCCGTCATGATCGCACCCGAGGTCGTCAAGGCCGGATTTATCTTCGGCGGATCGGGCGGTCGCGCCGTGACCGTTGCCCGCGACGAGAAGACCGGCAAATGGGCGGGTCCCGCGTTCTATACCCTGGCGACGGCGAGCGTCGGTTTTCAGGCCGGCGTCTCGGTGTCCGAGGTCGTGACGTTGGTCATGACTGAAAAGGGCTTGAACTCGCTGATGGCCCCCTCGGTCAAGCTGGGCGGGGACGCGAGCGTGGCTGCGGGACCGATCGGCGCCGGCGCCAAGTCCGATGTCGTTGCCGATTTCGTTTCGTTCAGCCGCGCCAAGGGCCTCTACGGCGGCCTCAACCTCGACGGGACCGTGATCGCGATTTCCAACGAGTGGAATGAGACCTACTACAACAAGAAAGGGACACTGCCGCCGGACGTCCTCATCCGGATGTCCGCGCGTAACAAGGGCGGCGACAAGCTGCTGGCGGACGTTGCCCGCGCCGCCGGCGGCAAGGGCAAGAAGTAGCAACCTGCAGCAGCGGAATCGCGCCTTAGTAAGGAACCAAACCGGCGAGCGCGCTCGTGCGGCGCTTGCCGGGTGCGAGACGGCTGTTGCATGGGTCCAGACCACGCAATCCCTGCACCGGACTTCGCAATCGCCCTAATGCGGAAGGCCATGCCGGCGAATGTACGCCGGCAAGAGATGTTGATTAGCCAACGCGATTTCCGGACGCGTCTCGCGTCTTCGTCGCAGATGCGGAGCGCAACACATAGTAGACGCCCCCTCCGATAGCGACGCCGAAGAACCAGCCATAAACGCCCCACCACGACGGCAGAATGGTCGTGAAATTCGGCAGGATGCTCGAGAACAGCGCGCCGATGCCCGCCGCGATAAAGGCGGAGACGTGCCAGCCGTTCTGGTACCTGTATTGTCCCTCCTCCTGGTAGAGCGCGTTGACGTTCACGACGCCTTTGCTGATCAGGTAATAGTCCACCATCATCACGCCGAAGATCGGCCCCATAGTAGCGCCAATGACGCCGACGAACGCAGCCGCGCCGCCCTCCCAGGGCGAAAATGGATACAACACGAGCGCGATGAGCGCCGCGATGTAGCCGCCCCTCTTGAAGGTGATCATCCTGGGGAACACGTTCGCAAAGTCGAACGCGGGCGAGACGAAGTTGGCCACGACGTTGATGCCGAGCGTCGCGACGGCGAACGTGAGCGCCGCCAGCAGCGCCAGGAACCAGCTGTCGAACTTCGCCGAAATCTGATCGGGGTGCAGCAGCACCTCGCCGTAGACAGTGAAGGCGGCGGTGGTGGTCACGCCGGCAACGAGAGTGAACAGGATGAGATTGACAGGCAAGCCCCAGATGTTGCCCTTGCGTACGGCCGCT
This sequence comes from Phycisphaerae bacterium, assembly GCA_036505095.1. Lineage (GTDB taxonomy): Bacteria > Planctomycetota > Phycisphaerae > UBA1845 > UBA1845 > DASXUA01. The sequence goes on along the minus strand of DASXUA010000107.1, from coordinate 3,669 downwards.
TCGTCGCGCGCGTAGCGGGAGAAGTCGCAGAAATTGAGGTACAACGCCGCGAAATAGGTGATCCAGGTCGCCGCGACCGCCCCCAGCGCGGCGATGGAGCCGGGTTCGCCGGGGACGCCCGCATCCTTGGTTTTTTCGAGCAGCACGTCCCGCGGAATCTCGCTGCCGAAGGAAACCCCTCCCGCCTTCACAAAAAGGTAGATGGCGAGAATAAGCATCATGACCCAGACTGCAGGTCCCGCCCAGTCCTGGAATCTGCGCACCGTTTCCATGCCGCGCTGGATGATCAAGAGCTGCAGCGCCCAGATGATCACGAAGCAGATTACCTCCAGCCCCGAATGGCCGAGGAAATGGGTGCTCTTGTGAAACGCCATGATGCCTTCCGAGCGTGTGAGCAGCGCCACGATGGCACCGGAGGCGGCGGCCGTCTGCGCGCCGTACCAGAAGCAGGCCACGACCGCGCGCACCAGCGCCGGAACGTTCGCACCCCAGATGCCGAACGAAGCGCGTGCCAGCACCGGATACGGGACCCCGGTTCTGACGCCCGCGTATCCCACGAGGTTCATGAGAAAGTAAATGACCAGCGAGCCGAGGCCGATGGCGATGATGAAGTTCAGGAAGTTGCCGCAGAGCAGGAACAGGCTCGCGGCAAGGTAGTACCCCCACAGACTGTGGACGTCGGACGTCCAGACGTTGAAGATGCTGAAGGCTCCCCACTTGCGTTCGGTTGCCGGTGCAAGGTCTTCGTTGTAGAGCGACGGCGAGGCGTTTGGAATGATCATGTTGGCTTTCCCGGTTGGCACCCAATAATCCTACACAGCGCAATCAATTTTGCAGCAGGTCGTACACAGTGGATGCAACGACGTGCGTCGCGCGGCGCAGGTCCTCGAGCGACAGGTTCTCGTCGGGTTGCTTCGCGTTCGATTCGGCGAGCGTGCGCGGCCCCGCGCCGTACATCACGATCGGCACGCCGTGCTCGCCGTATAGTCGCGCGTCCGCGTAGAGCGGCACCCCGACGGCCGGAATGTTCTCGCCGAATACGCGCTGGGCGTGTCGGCGTATCGCCTCAACGAGCTTTTCGTGCCCCGGGAGAGGTTTTAGCGCATTTGCGAGCAGCAGGCGCTTGATCTCGACCCGGATGCCGTCGTGCGTCGCCGCGGCGGACTCGATCAGTGTACGCACGCGGGCCTCGACCACGCGGGGATCCTCTTCGGGCGTCATTCGCCGGTCCATGCGTAACGTAAGCCGGTCCGGGACCACGTTCGTATTGATGCCCCCGTTGACGAGGCCGACGATCATGGTCGGATGGTCGATGCCCTTCACCTGCGACTTCTGCGCCTTTAACGCGTCGGCCTCGGCATAGATGGCGTTCAGGATTGCGACGCCGGCGCGGAATGCGTCGCGACCCGTCTCCGGCATGGCGCCGTGCCCCGACTTGCCGTGCACGGTCACCTCGAACTGCAGGCACCCGTTGTGCGCTGTCACGACTGCGTAGCTGAAGCTCGCGGCGATGGCAAAGTCCGGGCGGGTGAGCTTGCGCTCGAGAAGCCAGCCCGGCCCGGCCAGGCCCCCGAATTCCTCGTCGTATGTGAAATGGAGCTCCACGACTCCGTTCAGCGCCGCGCCATTCGCGGCGTGTGCGCGCAGAGCCGCGAGTGCGTAGGTGTACGCCGCGATGTCGGACTTCGAAACGGCGACACCGCGCCCATACATGCGGCCATTCTCGATCACACCTCCATAGGGGGGCTTGGTCCACCCCTCGCCAGGAGGCACGACGTCGCCGTGCGCGTTCAGCGCGATGGTCGGCCCGCCTGACCCGAAGCGCTGACGCACGATCAGATTGGTCACGCTGCGCATACCGTATGCGCGGAGGAAATCATCCGGCACGGGATGGCGCTCGACGCCGAAGTTCATGGCTGTCAGCAGTGCCGCGGCTTTCTCGGCCGCCGGTGCATTGTCGCCCGGTGGTGTGTCCGACGGCACTTTAACGATCTCGCGCAAGAACTCGATCTGCTCCGGATGATGGGCGTCGATCCAACGCCCGAGGTCCTCGTAAGGACTCACCTCCTGCGTGGCTCGCGTATTCATTTCAGGCCCTTGTGTTGGCAGGTCTGAAGTTTTCGATGAAGCGCAGGAATACCCGTGCGCCCGTGCCCGCGTCCTCGAGCGTGATCGCTTCCGCCGGGTTATGGCTGATGCCGCCCTTGCAGCGCACGAACAGCATGCCGATATCGGTCAGGTCCACGAGTGCCATGCCGTCGTGACCCGCTCCGCTCGAAAGCTCGCGCACCGGCAATCGTTCCGCGGCGATCGCTCTGCCGATTTGCTCCATCAGCCACGGCGCGCACGCGGCCGTCTTGCCTTCGTGGGTTGGGTTTATTTTCAACGTGACCTTGCGTCGCGTGCAGATTGCTTGCATCGCCTCCTTGACATCCGTCACCGCGGCGAGCCGCTCGGCGTCGCGCGGCGAGCGGATGTCGATGGTGAAGAACACCTTGCCGGGAATAACGTTGGTCGCCCCGGGCAGCGTCTCGAGTTTGCCCACGGTACCCACCAGCTCGGCAACGCTGGCACAGCGCCGCTCAACCGCCAGCACGCATTCGGCGGCGGCGACAAGCGCGTCCTGGCGTAGATTCATCGGCACCGTGCCGGCATGGCCGGCCATGCCGTCGATTTCGATCAGCAAGCGGTTGGCGCCATTGATGGCTGTCACAACCCCGACCGACAGACCTTCGGCCTCCAGCACGGGGCCCTGTTCGATGTGCAGTTCGGCGTACGCCAGCACGTCATTGCGCTTGTGTGCGGCGCAGGAGATCTGCGCGGGGTCGAGGCCGAAATCCGTCAGGGCTTTCCGCATACTGACCCCCTCGTGGTCCACCTTCTCCAGCAGCGTCGCGTCAAACGTCCCGGCAACGGCCCGGCTGCCCAGCAGCGTGGCGCCAAAGCGAACGCCCTCCTCGTCGGCGAAACCCAGCACTTCGATGGCAAAGGGCAGGCGCTTGCCTTGTCTGTTGAGCGCATGCACGCATTCAATAGCGGCGACCACCCCGAGCATGCCGTCGTACTTTCCGGCATCGCGCACGGTGTCGAGATGCGAGCCGAGCACGAGGCACGGCAACTCCGGTCGGTCCCCCTCGTAACGGCCGACGCAGTTGCCGATCTCATCCAGCTTGGCGGCCATGCCGGCGTCACGCATCCAGCCCAGCACCAGATCGCTGGCGGCGCGCTGCTCCTTGCTCAGGAACACGCGCGTCAGCGCATCGGCTTGCTCGGAGCAGCGGGCCAGTGCCTCACAGTGCTCCCAGATCCGCAGTGCGGAGGGAAGTATGTCGTCGCCCATCGAATGCTCCTTCCTTGCGTTGGGTAGGGGCGGCTGGCGCCCCGATCCGGACGCACCGGCGTCCAATCGCTGTTCGACGTGCGCGAACGTCTACGCCGCCGCCTTGCCGGGCAGAGCACCCAGCCCGACGTCCACGTGCTCGTCGAGGTCGACCTTGACTTTGCCGTCGAGCACGCGACGCGCCTGTGTCTTGTCGATGTCTTTCTCCCAGGCCGCGACGACGATGGTCGCCACGCAGTTGCCGATCAGGTTGCCCAGCGCGCGTGCGATGCCCATGAACCAGTCCACCGACAGCACCAGCACCAGCCCGATGGCCGGAATGGCCGGGA
>DASXUA010000106.1:0-2423 GCA_036505095.1 Phycisphaerae bacterium | reverse complement strand
GGCGCTCGGATTTCGCCGGGTACGCGGCGCGTGGCGGCTGCCGCCCGCCGGAAGATGTCCAGAGGCGAACGTCCCGGCCGAAATCTGGATGTTTCGCGCGCCGCACAGCTTCACCGGCCAGGATTGCGTCGAGATTCACACGCTCGGCGCGCCGGCTCTGCTGGGCATGATCGTCGAGCAACTCGTTTCGGCCGGCGCTCGGCAGGCGGAGCCCGGCGAGTTCACGGCGCGTGCTTTCCTTTCCGGTCGCATCGACCTGACGCAGGCGGAGGCGGTCGCGCAGGTGATCAGCGCGCGGAGCGCAGGACAATTGCGCGCGGCGCGACGCTTGCTCGACGGCGCGCTCGCGCAGCGCGTCTGCGCGCTGCGCGAGCAACTGGCCGATCTGGTCGCGCTGGTCGAGGCCGATATCGATTTCGCCGAAGAGCCGATCGAGTTCATCACGCCGGCCGCACTAGGCGCGCGGCTGGACGCGCTCCGGCAGGAGTTGGAGATGCTGCTGGCCGATTCGCGCTCCTCGCAACGGCTGGACGTGGTGCCGCGCGTGCTGCTGGCGGGGCGCCCGAATGCCGGCAAAAGCAGTCTGCTCAACGCCCTCTCGGGCATCGATCGCGCCATCTGCTCGGCTGTCGCCGGAACCACCCGTGATATCCTGTCGGCGCCGATGCAAGTCGGCGGGGGCGAAGTGCTGCTGCTGGACGCGGCGGGGCTCGATGATAGCGATGATCCGCTCCTGGCACTGGCGCGCCAACGGCTGAAGGCCACGGCGGCGACGGCTGATCTGGTCTGCCTCGTCGTTGACGCGGCACGCATGCGTGAGTTGCCGCGCGCGCGGAGTCTCGCGGAAGCGCGCGCTGTTCTTTCAGAGCTTGAGAGCGCGACGCTGCGCGCGCCGCTGGTGATAGCGAACAAGAGTGATCTGCTGACGCCCGACACAATCGGTGCGTGCACGAATGTGCTGTCGGTCCTCGGTCCGGTCTATCCCGTCAGTGCGTTGAGCGGCGCGGGCCTGGAGGAGCTGAAAGTGGCGATTGGGCGGCGGGTACAGGCGAGCGCGCAGGATACCGGCTCCGAAGGCATTCATTTGACCGTGCGGCAAAGCGAAGCCGTGCAGAACGCTTTGGCGGGGCTCGAGCGGGCGAGCGCACAATGCGCAGGAATCGCCGAAACGTCTCAGGCGGCCGATTTGATCGCGTTTGACCTGCGTGAGGCGCTGGATGCACTGGGCTCCGTCTCGGGCGCGGTGACCACCGAAGACCTCCTGACGCGGATTTTTTCGTCATTTTGCATTGGCAAATAGTGGACGCCGAGACGCTGAGGTGCCGAGAACGAAACAGGAAAGCCGCCTCAGTCTCTCAGCGTCTCAGCGTCAAGGCGGGCTACGGATAACGGGCCGTGATACGGCTGGTGATGCCGCCGCGCGGGCGCCATTCGGTGATCACTTCCATGCGACGCGGCCGGCAGGCGGCGACCAGATCATCCAGGATGCGGTTGGTGACCGCCTCGTAAAAGATGCCTTGCTGCCGATAGCTTTGCAGATAGAGCTTCAGACTCTTCAACTCGAGGCAGCTTGCGTCGGCCACGTAGCGGATCGTGACAGTGCCGAAATCCGGCTGTCCGGTTTTCGGACAGACGCTGGTGAACTCCGGCGCGACATGCTCGATTTCGTAGTCGCGCTCGGGAGTCGGATTATCGAACACATCAATCATTCCGACTGTTCCTCATGCAGCCGATAGCTCGTGGGGTCAGGAATTCCAGCCTCTGCGAAGCCCCGGCGGCGAATCTGACAACTGTCGCAGGCGCCGCAGGCCAGCCCGTCGGGCGATGGATCGTAGCAACTGTGCGTCAGGCTGTAATCCAGTCCCAGTTGCACGCCGCGGCGGATGATCGCGGCCTTGGTAAGTTCGATCAGCGGCGCGTGGATGCGGGCGCGGCGGCCTTCGACCGCGGCTTTGGTCGCGAGGTTGGCAAGTTCCTCGAATTTCTCGATGAACGCCGGGCGGCAATCGGGGTATCCGGAGAAATCCACCGCGTTGACGCCGATGAAGATGTCGGCCGCACTGCGCACCTCGGCATACGCCAGCGCATAGGCCAGGAAAATGGTATTGCGGGCCGGAACGTACGTGACCGGTATGTCCGTGGCGCGCTGGTCGGGCGCGCGGTTTTTGGGAACGGCGATGTCGTCCGTGAGGGCCGAGCCGCCGAAGGCGCGCAGATCGATCGGCACGATCGTGTGGGCGCGCACACCCACATGCAGGGCGACGCGCCGCGCGGCCTCGACTTCGATCGCGTGCCGCTGGCCGTAAGCGAACGTGAGCGCATAGAGATCAAAGCCTTCGTCGCGCGCGATGGCGGCCGCGGTGGCGGAGTCCAAACCGCCTGAAAGCAGCACAACGGCCGACGCCCGCGATGTTGCTGTGATG
>DASXUA010000105.1:0-15396 GCA_036505095.1 Phycisphaerae bacterium | reverse complement strand
GGCGGGCGAAGAGTCATAAGGATGGAGTGTCCCAGAGCACGTGTGTGTTCTGGAATCGAATCTAAGTTCGGGCGGCGGCCAACGCCGATCTGCCCGGGAAGTAGGAGAAAGGTATGTTGACCAAAGTGTTCGGGTTCGTATCCGCATTGTTGTTTTGTGCGGCAGTGTCGTTGAATGTGGGATGTGCATGTGGCCGGAGCGTCCGCACCGCCAGCGCGTGCGCTACCCAAAAGCCCGCGGGATGCGCCGAGAAGGCTTGGTGCAACACAGAAAAGGCCGCACTGACCGCGGACATGCCGCCCCACGCCGTAGCGGGCGAGTGCTACGCCAAGGTGTTTGTCCCGGCGCAATTCGAAACCATGTCCGAACGGGTCTGTGTCCGGGAGGCGTCGGAACGACTTGAGATCATTCCCGCGCGGTACGAGTGGGTGGAGGAACGGATCCTGGTGAAGGACGCCTCCACGCAACTGGAGGAAGTGCCTGCGAACTTCGAGTTTCAGGATCGGACGGTTGAAGTGGCCTGCGGGCACACGGGCTGGGTCATGGAAAAGAGCGGGCGTTGCCGCACCGAGAGCGGACAGCCGGCTAGCGACGTTTTCTGCCTCGTGACCACTCCGCCGGTGAGCAAGACCATTCGCACGCAGCGTGTGGCGAAAGCGGCCTGCGTCCATGAAGTGGCGGTGCCGGCCCAGTACGAGACCGTGCGCCGAGAGAAGCTGGCCTCCGCGGCTACGACGCGGAAGATCAGCATCCCGGCCGAGTACCAGGACATCGAGAAGAGCCGGCAAGTCGCGGCGGGACGAATGGAGTGGCAGCGCGTCGTCTGTGACGCGAACGCCAATGCCGAAACGGCCAACGCGGTCAAGGTCGCCCTGGCGGTGGCGGGATACGATCCCGGCCCGCTGAATGGCGAGCGTGACGAATCGTACCGGGTCGCCCTCACGGCGTATCAGCAGGACAACGGCCTGGGAGTCGGCCAACTCAGCTATGAGACGCTGAGTAAGCTGGGCGTTTCGCCAAAGTAACCCGAGAGGTGAGCCAGTGCACAACCAACGCCGCCGAGCGCCGCGGAAGCATCTGGCGCTCGACGGCCTGTGCCTGTGCTGCGACGCTGCGTAAGCGGACGACCCAGAACCCTTGATGTAAGTGCGCTGAGAGCGATGTTTCTTCGTGTCTGTATCATTTTCGTGATTCTCGTCCTGATCTAATCAGAAACGCGAGCAAGGGGACAGGCGATGCCAGTCGCAGGATACAACGTTTGTGCCATTACGATGACGGTCGGTCGCACTTAAAGGAAAAAGACTTATGAAGGGACATCATGTTTCCAAACTGTGCGCGTTTATGGGACTCGTGGCCCTATGCGCAGGATTCGGCTGGAACAAGGCCATGGCCGTACAGCGGAGTCAGGCTGACGACGAGGACGGCGTACAGGTGCTGACGCGCGGACCGGTGCACGAGGCGTTTGCTGAAACCGTCACCTTCGATCCCGACCCGGGCATCGCGGTGAAGCACGGGCCGCCAGATCCGATCGAGGAAATCGCCCCTGACCAGAGACCGGAAGGGCGCAACGTGACCTGGATTCCCGGCTATTGGGCCTGGGATGACGAGCGCAACGATTTTCTGTGGGTCAGCGGAATCTGGCGCGCCCTGCCGCCCGGCCGCCAGTGGGTCTGCGGCTATTGGGGCAAGTCCCGGCAAGGTTTTCAGTGGACTTCCGGATACTGGGCCGACGCCCAGGCGAGTGAAATCGAATACTTGCCCGAGCCGCCGGAAACGGTCGAAACCGGTCCCAACGTTGACGCACCGTCGGCGGACTACACCTGGATACCAGGCTGTTGGGTCTGGTACGATGGGCGCTACGCTTGGCGCTCCGGCTACTGGGAAAGAGTTCAGCCGAACTGGGTTTGGGTCCCGGACCATTACGTCTGGGCGCCGCGCGGCTACGTCTTCGTCGAGGGCTACTGGGATTACGCTGTCGGCCGTCGCGGTGTTCTGTTTGCGCCCGTCTATTTCGACGCGCGCGTACGCGCCCGCCCAAGCTTCTCCTACTCACCTGCGACCGTGATCGACCTGGCCGTATTCACCGATCACCTCTTCGTGCGGCCGCGCTACCAGCACTATTACTTCGGTGACTACTACGCGCCCAGCTACCAGGATGCCGGAATCTATGCCTCGTTCTCGTTCCACAATGATAACAGCTACGATCCCATTTACGCTCAGCAACGCTGGCAGCATCGCTCGGATCGTGACTGGGCGCAGCGCGTGCTGACGGACTTTACGAACCGCCGCGACCACGAAGAAGCGCGACCGCCGCGCACCCTGGCTATTCAGATTGCACTGAGCGCGAGGAACGCGCGGTCAAACGAGAAAAGCCTCGTGCTGGCAACGGCGCTTGAACGCCTGGCGACGAGCCAGGACAGCCCGCTGCGTTTCAAGTCTGTGGACCCGGACGAGAGAAAGCAGTTCACGCAGCGCCGGCAAGAGGTGCAGCGGTTCCGTGAGGAGCGGCAGACACTGGAGACCACAGCGGCCGACAGGTCAGCCCAAGACTCTCCCAGGGGCGACGGGCCGGCTCGAGTGAAGTTCCGCAAGTCTCCCATCGCCGCCAACGCAGGCGCTGAGCTGGGTACGGACGACGCTCCGCCCACGCGGCGTGCGGCTCCCCGGCCGGATCCCAAGGTCGAGCGCAAACAGAAAAAGGCCGCCGAGAAACGCGATCACCGGGAAAAGCCGTAGTAGACAACGTTAACAGGAAGGTAGTGGTTTATGAAGATCGTCTCGGTGCTGCTGGTGCTGGCACTGTGCGTCGTCGGGTTCGGATTCTACAGGGGCTGGTTTGCCCTGTCGGGTCCCAACCGCGACACGCAGACCAATAAGATCAACATCAACCTGGCGGTCGATCCGGACCAGATGAAGCAGGACGCCGCGCAAGTGAAGGACAAGACAAGATGAAGAGCGCAGAAGCCCTCGTTGTCGGCGGCTCGCACGGCTCCGAGCAAGTGTTCCAGGTCACAGGTTCCGCGCTTCCCGGTGAGACGGTGAGACTCGACTTCGATCTCGGACTCCTTGTGGACCGCTGGGAAGTGTGGGACCGGATCTACGCCGATCGGGCGATGAACTTCGCGTCAGCGCGGCGCGCGGCCACGACCGGGCCACCGCTTGCCGCCGAACGACGCGCCAGCGCCGCCGCCGCGGTGTCAGGGTATTGATGCGCGTCGACGCATCCCCGGCATTCGCGGACGTTGCGGACGCAGCCAGTGGAAGAGCGACTGCTGAACGAAATTGCACACGTTTTTCTGAAAGGATCATCATGGCGACCGTCAATGGATCTCTTCGTACGCAACGACACTCCACTACCAAGCGCGCGCGCGCTGACCGTTTTGCGAGTGAGCGCCTCCGCACGCGGGCGGCGACCAAAGATTTTCAGGAGATCGGCGCCATCGCGCGGGCTGCTCAGGACAAGCTCGGACAGTTCCGATCGAACGCCCCGGGATATTACGAACAGGGGCGAGACAAGATACACGAGGTGGAACGCACCGCGGAGCAATTCATCGCGGAACGCCCGCTCAAGACCGTATTGGTTGCGGTAGGCGTCGGCTTGCTGCTGGGTAGATTCTGGATGCGGCGCTAACCCAGGCTGTCGGTGGTCGACAGCGACCTGGGCCGCCGGAGAAGCGGCAGATCGAGAGCGCTGACGAGGACGACTCGAATGCAGGAACATCGGTGTACCGAAGGCCCTGCGGCGCCTGAATCAACTGACGATCTCGAGCAAGAGGCATTGAGAGAACGTGACGCCCCTGAACGACTGCTACAGCAGTGCCGCGAGTTGGGAGAGTACTTCTCCTACTATGCGGCCGCCAGAGCCGATGGCGTCAAGCTCTCGCTCCGGAATGGCGTCCTCTGGATCGCATTTGCCGCCCTCGCGTTCGTCGCAGTCGGTGGACTCGTGTTCGGGGCGAGTTGGATTCTGCTCAGCGGCATAGCAGAGGGTCTAGGTGTACTCTTCGGCGAGAGGGTATGGGCAGGCAGGATTGTGGCGGGCTTATTGTTGTTGGCCGGCCTCGGGTTTGGGCTGTACGGCACGGTTACCAGATGGAAGACAACTTCCCGGGACAGGACTTCGAAGAGGTATGACGATCGGCAAGCTCGACAGGAAGGCCAGTTCGGGCGCAAGGTCTCCGAACGGGCGCGAAAAACTCACTCGGAAAAGGAGTGAACGCGACTTTCTGGCCGATCAGGCCGCAGATGCGAAGACCGCGATGATCCACACTCTAGGCGACGTGCAGGACACCCTCGAGCGGGTTGCTGATCTGCGCTCATGGGCGAAGCAACATCCCTGGCTCTTCACCGGTTCGGCGATTGCGGTCGGCTTTGCCACGGGCGCGCTGTTGACGCCTGCCCCGCCGAGGATGAGCGACGCAACACCGGCGAACTCAGAAGCAGAGTCGCAGCCAGGCTGTCAGGCGCGGGACGCGCCGCAAACAAAGAAGTCATTCTTGCTCGCGGCCGCCGGAACACTCCTGGCGGGCATCCTACAAACTGTGGTCCAACGGTCGATTGCCGCGGCTGTCGTTCCCGACAAGAGTCAAAGCGCCATCGCCCCTCGACTGGGACGGTTGCAGGAGATAGGCGAGACTGATTGAAACACACGGGGATTACGTTTCCCTGTGACTCTACACTCGTTAGAAGGAGTCGAACATGCTTTGGACCATTATTGTGATTCTCTTGATTCTCTGGCTATTGGGAATGGTGACTTCCTACACGCTGGGCGGGTTCATCCACGTCCTGCTGGTGATCGCAGTCGTCGTTGTGTTGCTCAGACTCATTCAAGGACGACGGCTAGTGTAGGCGCGCTGCCGCGTGGGGGTTTCCCGGAGCTGAGCACATGGTACGCCCAGAGCAGTATGCCAGGCCGTCGCCGACCTTGACGTTGGCGGCCGTCGCCATGGTCATCGCGGCTCTTTACCTAGCCAAGGGCGTTCTGGTTCCCTTGACGCTGGCCGTGCTGCTCAGCTTCCTGCTGGTTCCGGTTTGTGACTGGCTGGAGCGGCGGAGGCTGGGCCGCATCCCGTCCGTGTTAGTTACAGTCATCGTGGCTTTCACGGCGCTGGGCACAGGGGCATGGACGGCCGCGCTTCAAGTGATGGACCTGGCCCCGAAGATACCTGAGTATCAAAGCAATATTCAGACGAAAATGCATTCGGTGAACGACTATCTCGGCGCCGCGCTGGGCCAGATAAGAGGAGCCACCCGCGGCCATGGCGCGAGTCCCAAGCAATCGGAGCCGGGCGACGACCCGCGCGGGAGCGAGGAGCGTCCATCTCTGGTGCGCGTGATCCCCGCACCGCAAAGCCCACTCGAAATGATTGGCGGAATGTTCGGTTCCATCCTCGTGGTGATGGGCTCGGCCGGCATCGTCATCGTTCTGGTGGTGTTTTTCCTGATCCGGCGCGAGGACTTGCGCGATCGCTTCATCCGCGTGGTTGGGCGCGGTCAGGTCACTCTGACCACGCAGACGTTGGAAGACGCCGCCACACGAGTCAGCCGCTACCTGTTCCTGCAGTTGCTCATCAACATGACGTTTGGCGTTTCGATTGCCTGTGGGCTCTACTTCATCGGCCTGCCCAACGCCATTCTGTGGGGAATTCTGGCCACGATTCTGAGGTTCATTCCCTACATCGGAGCGTGGAGCGCGGCTGCAGCGCCGATCGGTCTGTCCCTGGCCATCTCACCGGGCTGGGTAGCGCCCATCCTGACGATTGGCCTGTTCGTGCTCTTGGAGCTCTTCGTCAACAACGTCATGGAGCCCTGGCTCTATGGCAAGAATACCGGTGTGTCGTCCGTGGCGATCTTGGTCGCGGCGGTGTTCTGGACTTGGTTGTGGGGCGCTGTCGGCCTGCTCATCGCGACGCCGTTGACCGTGTGCTTGCTGGTGATCGGCAAGCGCGTTCCGCAACTCTCCTTCCTCGACACGTTGCTGGGTAACGAACCGGTCTTTGAGCCCAAGACGCGTGTTTATCAGCGGCTCCTGGCAGGCGATCAGGAAGAGGCGGCCGAACTGATCGAGGATTGTCTGGAGCACATGCCGCTCGTCGAAGTCTACGACACGGTGCTCGTTCCGGCACTGGCCCTGGCCGAGATGCATTGGCATCGCGGCGAACTTGACGACGGCAGACACCAGTTCATTTTCCAGAGTCTGAAGGCGTCGATTGAAGAGCTGGGCGAGCGCCGGCCGGCCATACAGGCGAAAGCAGATGCTGCGGAAGCGAAAGAAATGGCGGGCGATCCCAGTCTCGCTGCTTTGAGCGACTCGTCGCAGCTTTGCATCCTTTGCCTGCCCGCTCACGACGAGGCGGACGAGATCGCCGGGCTGATGCTGGGCCAATTGCTGGAGGTCAGGGGATGTCTGGTGCACGCCGTTTCGATAACGGCATTGGTCAGCGAGATGGTCGACCTTGTCGAAGAGCGCAAGGCCGACGTGGTTTGCATTTCTGCCACGCCGCCGGCCGCCGTGATGCATGCCCGCTACCTGTGCAAGCGTCTTCGTGGTCGATTTCCGGAGTTGAATCTGGTGGTCGGATTGTGGAACGCAAAAGGCGACCTGCAGAAGGCGCGGGAGCGCCTCGGTGGTGACGCAACGACTCATGTTGTCGGAACGTTGGCGGACGCCCAAGAACAGATCCGCGTACTGGTCCAGCCGCTTCTGCTGCGGCGCGAAAAGCAAAGGCAGCCGGATATCGCTCCCCTGGTGATGGCGGGGGCGCACGCATGAAATCAACCATGAAATCACCCTATTCGTTCAGCCGTTTCCTGAGAGAAGGCTGTGAGATGCTGGGTGCGCATGACCCACCGAGTACTCATGCGAAAAGAAAAAGCCGTTCAAAAATCTTAATAGGAGTCGGCAGATGCGCCGCACACCATTGATAGCCATCGGAGTCATCCTGGTCGTTCTCGGCGCGGTGGCCTTGATTTGGCAAGGAGTCAGCTACACGCAGCGTGAGACGCTGGTCAACGTCGGGGGCCTGAATGTCACGGCCGATACCAAGAAGACTGTGCCACTCTCGCCGATCCTGGGAGGTATAGCGCTGGCCGGGGGAGTCGGGCTGATCGTGGTTGGATCCCGGAAATGATAACTCAACACTGCCGGGACTCGGCAGTAAGACAGGAGAATACAACATGATTCATGCAGCCCGACGTGCGCTGGTCACCGTTCCACTGGGCCTGCTGCTTGCAGGATGCGGCGGAGGCCATCGCGCTGGATTCTCTCCCGTGCAGCCCGCCGCGCTGCCGGCACGCACAACTGACCGTCCCGTTGCGGTGCGCGAAACTCGTGACAGCGACCGCAGCGTTTCGAAGGACGATGCAAACATTGCACGCCGCCACGAGCAAGGGCCGAACGGAACGGTCGCAGCGGCGTCGCGCTATGACATCACCCTCGCCGAGTTCCGCAGGCATCTGCAGGACCATACGGCCGTCATCATCGACGCGCGCCCGCCCGACGATTTCTCGCGCGGCCACGCCCGCGGAGCCCTCAACCTGCCGGCCGGGCAGGAAGACGCCTACATCGGGGACATCCGCCGGGATGTCGCGACGAGCCAGTTGATCGTCATCTACTGCAACGGCCCGCATTGCCCTGCGGCCGACGCGGTGTTCGACTACGCCGTTTCCTACGGCTTCAACAACATGCGCGTCTTTAAGCCCGGATGGCAGACGCTGAAGTCAGCGAAGGACATTCAATAGCGGAGGAGAGCAACAATGACCAGAATGGTAACGACGATGTTCATGGAAGCGGCGGGGAGAAAGATTGAAATGTGCTGCAAAGCTTTGGTTTTCTCGGTAATCGGCACGTTCGCCAGTGTACCAGCGCATCGCTACCGGCGGCACCATGCACGCAGGTGACGCGGACGCTCGGTATGATACTGCCTTCCTGGCGCTGGCGAGCATCACTTTGAATACCGGCGCCAGCATCATGCGTGGTAGGGACCCTGCCGCGTAATGACGCGGAAAACATGGACACAAACGACATCTCGGTCGCGCGTATCCCCCCAGACGACCACTTGCCTGCTGCTGGCATGCGGGCTGCTGGGTCTGTGTGCCAGGCCGAGAAGAGGCGGAAGAGATGCGCGCCGGCGGCTTGCGGGGCTTACAGGTGGCAACTATGAAACGGATAAGAGGCCTCCTCGGAATGTTCATGATCGCCGCTTTCTTGTTTGCCCAGTCGGGGTGCGCAATGTTAATTGGCCACGTGGCCTTTGCAGCCGGCAAGAAGGTCTACCACGAGATCAAGGAAGATAAGGAGCAGAAGGAGCGCGACAAGCAGGAGTCACAATCGCGAGAGCAACGGGCCAATCGCTGACCGTGTGAGTGAAACTCTCAACCCTCGTGCACCGGCGAGTGCCCTTGAACAGGGCCGTCTGGCGCTGTATAGTGCGGCAATCAGCCTCGTGGGCGCGTTGAAACACCCTGGTGTTCCACCGCGTCGGTCCTCTTTTTTTGCTTGCAGTGCCGTGGCAGGAGCGCGACCAACAGGCCCTGACATGCCGCGGTCGAACGACCGCCGGCGCACGGCGGGGTCGAACTGCGGCGGGCATGTCAAGCGCAGGGACGGCGACGATGGACCATCCCAATTCGATCATAGCGCAGCAGATCGCGCGGGCGGCTCGCCACCCGTCCTTGGCCACATCGCTATTCAGGCCGCGTCACTGACAACACTTGCGACGCGAACGGCGTCGGCGCAGGTCTCTTTTCCGGCATCTTCACGCTCGGCGACCGCAACCGCCGGTCGGACCAGTCGGGCCGGCGGCACCGCCCCCGGCTCGACTGACCCGAACGCGAACTTCACGTATTGAAAGGCACCTATCGCCCGAAGGCAGAAAGGAAGTACCCATGACCCGCAAGACCCAAATCGTCACGCTCGCCCTCGCCGCCACGGGGCTGATCGCCCGCGCCGGCGACCTCAACCCACCCGTAGGACCCGTTGCGCCGACGATGAAGACGCTGACCGAGGTCGAGCCACGGATCGCCATCAACGCGACCAACACGCCGGGCGACAGCAACAGCCTCTTCAAGATTACCCAACCCGGCTCGTATTATCTCACCGGCAACATCACCGGCGTAGTCGGCAAGCACGGCGTCGAGATCGTCGCCAGCGGCGTCACCCTGGACCTGAACGGGTTCGATCTTCTCGGTGTGCCCGGTTCGCTCGATGGGGTGAGCGTCACCACCGCAGCGATCCAGCACAACATCGCTGTGGTCAACGGATCGGTCCGTGCCTGGGGTGATAAAGGCATTGACCTGGCGACCTCTGGGACGGACAACTGCCGCGTGGAGGGCGTGCGCGCCGCATTCAACACAGGCGACGGCATCAGCGCCGGCACCAACTGCACGGTCTTGAACTGCCTGGCGTACCAGAACACCGGCAGGGGCATCACCAGTGTCAATGGCGGCACGGTCTCAAACTGCTCGGCGGCCTTTAACGCCGGCTCCGGCATCACCACCGGCGCCGCCTGCGCCGTCTCGAACTGCTCGGCATATCAAAGCGGCCAGAACGGCATCACCACCGGCACCGCCTGTACCGTCTCGAACTGCTCGGTTTCCCAGAACGCACAAAGCGGTATCCTTACCGGCGACGACTGCACGGTCACCAACTGCTCGGCGAACCTGAACACTGCCACCGGCGTCAGTCTCGGCGGCATCGTCGTCGGCGATGGCTGCACGGTCTCGGACTGCTCGGCGTCCCAGAACAGTGCCGACGGGATCAGCGTCGGCTCCGGCGCCAAAGTCACGAACTGCGCGGCGCGGATGAATACCAAGATCGGCATCTTCGCCGTCGCGGGCAGCAGGATCACCCACTGCTCGGCATACAATAACGTCACCAATGGATTTCAGGTCGGGACCGGCTCCGCGGTCGCCGACTGTCTCGCCCGAGGCAACACCCTCAACGGCATCCAGTGCTTTGACGGTGCCCTGATCCGGGGCAACACTTGCACGGCCAACGGGAACGGCGGCGACGGCGCGGGCATCCTTGCCAACAGTGGCGCTAATCGCATCGAGGGCAACAACTGCGCCGCGGCCGACCGCGGCATCGACGTGAACGCCGCCGGAAACATCATTGTCCGGAACACGTGCTTCGGGAATACCACCAACTGGGACATCGTTGCGGGCAACGCCGTCGCGCCCATTGTCCAGGCCTCGACCAATGGGACCGCTATCAGCGGCAACACCTACGCGGGCAGCCTGGGCTCCAGTGATCCGAACGCGAACTTCACATATTGAAAGGCACCGATCGCCCAAGGCAGAAAGGAAGTACCCATGACCCGCAAGACCCAAATCGTCACGCGCGCCCTCGCCGCCGCCCTCGCCGCCACAAAGCTGATCGCCCGCGCCGGCGACCTGAACCCACCCGCGGGACCCGTTGCGCCGACGATGAAGACGCTGACCGAGGTCGAGCCGCGGATCGCCATCAACGCGACCAACACGCCCGGCGACAGCAACAGCCTCTTCAAGATCACCCAGCCCGGCTCCTACTACCTCACGGGCAACATCACGGGCGTGGTCGGCAAGCACGGGATCGAGATCGTCGCCAGCGGCGTCACGCTCGACCTCGGCGGGTTCGATCTTCTCGGCGCCCCCGGTTCGCTCGACGGGGTGAGCGTCACCACCGCGGCCATTCAGTCGAACATCGCCGTGGTCAACGGCTCGATCCGTGTCTGGGGCGATAAAGGTATCGACCTGGCGACCTTCGGGGCGATTAACTGCCGCGTGGAGGGCGTATTCGCCGCATTCAACGCCGGCAACGGCATCAGCACCGGCGCCGACAGCACGGTCACGAACTGCTCGGCGTACCAGAACTCCGGCAACGGCATCAGCGGCGGGAATGGTGGCACGGTGTCAAACTGCTCGGCGGCCTTCAACGGCGCGGCCGGCATCAGCACCGGCGAAGGCTGCGCGGTCTCGAAATGCTCGGCGTCTCATAACTCCGGTAACGGCATCGTTCCGGGCATCGGCGGCACCGTCTCGAACTGCTCGGCCTCCCAGAACGGCGGCATCGGCATCAACGCCGGCTTCGGCTGCACGGTCACGAACTGCTCGGCATACCTCAACGCCGCCGACGGCATCAGCACCACCGCCGGTTGCATGGTTGCCGACTGTACCGCCCGATTCAACACCCTTGATGGAATCAGATGCTTTAGCGATTGCGTGATCCGCGGCAACACCTGCGCGCTCAATGGCAGCGGCAGCGACGGCGCTGGCATCCACGCCACCAGCAGCAACAACCGCATCGAGGGCAACAACTGCACCAGCGCCGACCGCGGCATCGACGTGGACGCCGCCGGCAACATCATCATCAGGAACACCTGCGCGGATAACACCATCGACTGGGTCATCGCGGCCAACAACGTCGTCGGGCCGATCATCGACCGCCGGACCCCGGCCAGCGCGGCCGTGTCCGGCTTCAGCGCCCCGAGCAGCCTGGGGTCAACCGACGCCAATGCCAACTTCTCGTATTAGCCATGGGAGCAACAGTCATGCTGCGACACATTTTCATCAAGGTCGTTGCTTTCACGGCCGTCCCGGCGGCAACCGCGGGGACCGCATTGGCCCAATCCAACATCGACCCGCCCCACAAGTTTGCCTGGGGCGAGAACATCGGCTGGACCAACTGGCGCGATGCCAATGGCGCCGCGCAGGGCGTCAACGTCAGCGCGACGTTTCTGTCCGGATTCATCTGGGGTGAGAACATCGGCTTCATAAACGTGGGCGACGGTGCGCCGGGCAACGGCGTCAGCTACGCCAACGTCAACGGGACCGACTTCGGCGTGAATGTCAGCTCGGGCTCGGGAGACCTCTCGGGGTTGGCCTGGGGCGAGAACATCGGCTGGGTCAACTTTTCGGGCGGCGCGCTGGCCAGCCCGCCGAACCCGGCAAGGTTCGACGCCGCTGCGGGCCGCCTGCGCGGTTACGCCTGGGGCGAGAACGTCGGTTGGATCAACCTCGACGACGCCCTGCATTTCGTGGGCGTCGTCGCGGCCGTCACGCTCGTCTCGGCCAATCCGCCGGCCGCGGCCGGAAACCCGTACGCGCCGGGCCAGCCATTCCGCGACGTCCTCGACACCGGCACAAGTAGCGCGCTGACTGCCGGCATCGGCGGCACCGGCACCGCGCCGCAGGGCGGGATTCAGTACACGCCGATCAGCGTGACGTTCAGCGCCGCGCCCTCGCCGGCGCCTTCCGTCGCGAATGTCACCATCAGTTGCACGGGCGGAACGTGCCCTGCGGTGACCAGTGTCACCGGCAGCGGCGCCGGCCCCTATCTGATCACGCTTTCCGCGGTGATCCCGCCCACGCGCTGCACCACGCTGACGTTCGCCGGGACGGCCCCGGGCCAGAAGCTGCAATATCAATTCCTGCCGGGTGATGCGAACCTGGATGGCAGCGATAATACGCTGGACCTGTTGGCCTTGGTCCAAGCGCTGAACAACGGCACCGCGAACATCGCCGGCAACTTCGCGCGCTTCAACATCAACCGCAGCACCGAATCGCCGCCGGTCAACACGACCGATCTGCTGCGGCTCGTGCAGCTCCTGAACGGGGTGGGCACAACGCAGGTATTCAACGGCGCTACCGTGGCTGCGTGTCCCTAAGAAGCGAAAGATAAAACCAGGAGTTGGACCTCCGCCGGCCCATCCACGCGCCGGCCGAGGACCCTGCAAGCAAGATCCTGGCGGTAGCGGCGAAGGCACTTGACAGGGGGGTCTGGCACTGTATAGTCCAGGTAATCAGCCTCGCGGGCGCGTCGAACTTCCAACGCCCGCGATGGATGGTTAATCGAAATCGGATGACTAGCTGAAGGGCAATCCGCCCCGGCGGAGGGCCCGTTAACGAGTATGCCGACGTGGTGGAACACCTGCGGGTGTTCAGCCGCGTCGGCTTTTTTTTGTGTGCGGTAGCGCGGCACGAGCGCGGCCAGCGGGGCCTCGATGCGTCGTCCGCCGCGGCGGGTGACGTGCCAAGGGCAGGGACGAACACCATGGACAATTCGAACTCAACCATGACGCACCAGATCGCCCAAGCGGCCATCGAATTCGAGCGGCAACGGACGGGCCAAGTGCCCAGGTCGGTGACTGTCGTGCTGAGCGATCAGACGTTGGTGGTGACTCTGCACGGCGTATTGTCGCCGGCGGAACAGGCCCTGGCCAGCAGTCCGGCGGGCGCCGCCCAGTTGCAGGAGATTCATCGAGAGCTTTTCACGCACGCCTACGACGAGCTGCGCCAGGAGATCAAGCGGATCACCGGGGTGGAGGTGCGCCAGGCTACCTCGCAAGTCGAGCCGGAGACCGCCACCGTGGTAAAGGTATTCACGACCGGCACCGTCGTGCAGGTGTTCCTGCTCGCCAGTAGCGTGGCTGCTGGCATGTGGAGCGGCAGGGACTAGGCGGGCAGTGTTAAACACGGAGGTTTTGGCATGTTGGTCCTGACGAGAAAAAACGCGGAAGCCGTGGTTGTCGGCGGCTCCGGCGGCTTCGAGCAACGGTTCAGAATCACAGTGCTCGCGATTCGTGGCGAGACGGTTCGCCTGGGATTCGATGTCGATCCCAGTATTCCCGTGCACCGCTTGGAGGTGTGGGAGCGAATCCGCGCCAACGGCCGGCAGACCGCACACGCGGAAGCCTGACAACGCCAGGCAAGTTGGACCGGTGGGAAGACGACGGCGGTGGGATGAGCTGCTGACGTGTTGGCAGCTTTGCTTGGACCGTCGATTTGCCAGCGCGCTTAGGGCGTCGTGCCGCGGCCACACGCGACTAAGAGTGATCAAAGCTAGAAATGGAACGAATGCAATGTCGATATTGGGCGATGCCGCGGGAGCCGCGGCCCGTGTAGGTCTAGTTACACTCAGGGCGGACTTTGACACGTCCTGGGGGGATTCACGCTGGGTTCGGCAGTATTTGGAGTGGAACGTTTCGGCGGGCGCTGACCTGGTTGACCAGCCGAGGCCGTTTCCAATTCTTGAACCGGCGCAGGGAGCATCAAGTGATACAGGCACGCGAGCCAACCGCATGTAATTTGGCTGAATCCCATGAGATCGCCAAGCAGATTGAGGTCGAGCTGGCCCTGCTCATGAACATCGAGCAGGCGTTTCGCATCGCGCTCGACTGGAAGACCGACGGACGCGGAAACATCCGCAAACTATCCACTCTGCGTTTCGTCACGCGGTCCTTTGAACGCCACTTGGTGCGATTGCGTGTGCTATCCGAGTATGGCGGCTATATGCACCTGGTCACGGACACGAAACCACATCTGGCCAGCGCTGTGCACGAGCTGAAGAAACTGCGCGATGATCTGCAGGCTCATCTGGAACAGATGATGCTAAGACTGGAGCACATCTCCGCGAATGAGACCGTGGCGTTCGCAGGGCTCTGCGCGGAGCTTGAACATTACCTCGCGGACCTCAGAGCGCACGGCCAGAAGGAATTGGAACTCTTGCAGCAGTCGTTTGCACAAGAGGACGGCGGGTCCGGATGACGTTGCGCGGTACGCGCACACCGGCCCGGAACTAATGCCTTGGACTGGATTGTCCCGGATGGGCTGTCGTGCGTTCCAAGGCTGGTGGTGGCGTGAAGGCGACCGGAAGGCTTGGCATGTAGTATGAGGACGTCACGAGTGCATACCGTTCGGCCGCTATTTGTATCGACTTATCCGCCCGAAGAATGCGGGCTGGCCACGTTTGCCAGAGATACCGCCGACGCTGTCGATCTGGCAGCGCGCGGGCCTGTATCCTCATTGGCCGCAATCCAGAAGACCTGCGTGCTGCGCTACGACGACGCGCGCGTCGTTCACATCATCGATAATGACTGTCGAAATGCCTACCACCGTTTGGCGGACGTGGTCAATGGTGGTCCGTATGACGTTGTGAGCCTGCAACACGAGTTCGGCCTTTTCCCCGGACCGTGGGGCGATGGCGTCTTGGACTTCGCGCTCGATTGCTGCAAACCCATCGTGACGACATTTCATACTCTTATGGCCCGGCCTGACGCCAGGGCACGATGGGTGATCCGCCACCTCGCGGCGCTCAGCCGCGGGATCGTTGTCATGACGAACGCCGCGGCGCGGCTGCTGGACGATGTTTACGGCGTGCCGGGCGCCTGCGTGCGGGTGATTCCGCATGGAGTGCCCGCGGTCCCCTGTGAACGCGGCGCGGATCACAAGGCCCGGTTGGAGTTGGCGGGGCGGCGCATCGTTTGCACGTTCGGGCTCATCAGTCGAGGCAAGGGGCTGGAATACATGATCGAGGCCATGCCGCGGATCGTGGCCGGCTGTCCGGATGTCATCTACCTGATCGTGGGCGTCACGCACCCGCTGATCAAACGAAGCGAGGGCGAGGCCTACCGCGAGCGC
>DASXUA010000104.1:0-2742 GCA_036505095.1 Phycisphaerae bacterium | reverse complement strand
GGTCGATGACTTTCGGAACCAGCGGGCTCCAAAGTTCGGTCGCGCTGGTGACGAGCAGGATGGCGGCCAATAACGAGAGCGTGGAAGGATTCAGGCCGAGGAATTGGCGCCAGGCACGGGAAGGCATTTCCGATTTCAGATTCCAGATTTCAGATTTCAGATTCGCGACGTGAAACGCCCCTCAGAGGCGATCTGAAATCTGAAATCTGAAATCTTGAGACGCGACACGGGTCTCAGCCGCAATGCGAGCGGCGCAACAAGCCCATCGTGAACATCCCACTCAACAGAATCATGGAACTGATGCCGCCGGCGCCGCAGGGGGCGCGCGGCTGCGGGCACGAGGCCGTGCCGTCCAGGCGATTACCCGGATCGCAGAATTCCCCGCCGGTCTGGACCTGTCCGGGCAGCACGGGATTGCCGTTGTTGGTCCCGGGCTGCACCGTGCCGCTGTTCGGGTCGTAATCTTGCACGACGCCATCGTCGGTCAGCCAGAAGGCGGTGCGGAAGCCGCCGGCGTCGCTGGCATAGCGGATCTGTCCGGCCGGCGTGCCGCCCGCGCCGCGCGTCACGTTGAAATTGCCGTCGGCGAAAAACCCCGTGGGTTGATTGGCGCCCGTGACGAAAATGAGTTGCCGGTCGCAAGTGCGGATGACGAACTCATGCCGCAGACTGTTGATCAAGCCACACAGCGACCCGCTGTCGGCGTCGTCCAGCAGAATGATTCCCTGATTACCGTTGGGCGAATTGGTGCCCTGGGCCATCAGCGGCAACGGCGCCGCCGCTGCGCAGGCCGCCAACAAGATCGGCCGCACATCTTTCAAGATCGACATGTGGGTGGCTCCTTTGTCGTCCCGCACGCGCCCACCGAACCGACCGGCCGGCAGGCTATGAGGGTGCTCAGAACCCCGCCCACCAGGGCGAGGTGAGGTGCGCACACGTTAACGTCCGCCGCAAGCCAACGCCCGTGAATCGCGCCGCACGGGTGCTCGTCGAGGACCGACGGGGCCGCAGTATAGCGTCCGTGAAAAGCCAGTTCAACCCTGGATTCTGAACTCTCGTGCGTATCGAGCGGGGAGGGCGAGGCTGCCGCCGATCCCGGCGCGCCGGCAAGCACCCCAGACTCGCCCTCCCCGGCGCACCCGTTTTTTCGGGTGCATCCCATTCTGGGTGGCACGGCCAAGCAGCCTTATCGCTTGGCCGTGTCTGCCCGCCGTTTGCACGGGCAAACAAAAGGCCGTTTGCCCGTGCCACCCAGGTTCGCCACAGTTTCCCCTTTTTTCGGCGGTGGGCACTTGCGGGCCGGATTGGCGGCCGCTAGGATGCCAGACGTTCAACTCCGCCGATCGGACCGATGGCGCGGCCGATGGCGGACCCTTGACGCAATTTCCTCATGATTTGACCGGCTCTCTCCCGATGGCGCGGGACGTGAAGAGAGTCGATCCGGCCGTAAGGAGCATTGCCATGTGGAGTCGCATCCGACGGAAGTCCTTCTTCGCCCTCTGCTTGCTGACCAATGGCCTGGTCTTCCAGCTTACCTGTCCGGTAAGCCAGGCCTACACCCAGCGGGGGCTGACCACCATCTTGCTCTCGAATTTGGCCGGCGTGCTGAATGACAGCTTTTTCTTCACGCTGGACTCGACGTTTGTAAACATCTCGTGAGGGGCCGCGCGCTTATCCCGGCGCGCCGGGACGGCCCTGAAAAAATCTGGAGCGTGCCATGAATAAGGCAATCGTGCGAAAGGTGCAGGTGGCGCTGGGCGTGTTGGCGAGCGTGTCGGCCGTGCGCGGCATCGGCTGTGTCAGCGGGCAGCAGCTCAATGATTTTGAGCGTGCGGAGACAGCGCGGGTCATCGCTAATTTTCTGGCCGTGCCGGGGCAACTCGCGCTACAGGACCTGAACACGCAGCTTACCGAGGGCGCCGGCACCCCCAACCAGGTCGAGATGGTGCCGTCCGCCGGTAGGCAATAACCGGACTGATGCGGCACGGGTGGCCGGGGTTGCAGGTGGACCCTTGAACGCGACGGCCGGGATTTGCCCGGCCCGACGTGTCAAGGGTGGACGAACCGCGAATGAGTCGCTGCGCGACGGAGCATGGTCATGTGCAACACGGCGGGGATAAACCCCGCCGTGCGCCTTGGGAAAAGCCCCGTCGCGCGCCTCGGATTTTCGCGCTGATTCTGGTTCTGGCGATCGGCTGTCTGGCTCGATCCGCAATGGCCGCGTCGGAGCAGACGCAGCGACTGGTGCGTTTCAACGAAGGCGTGGTGGCCTTCGTCGGCGGGCGCTATGCCGAGGCCGAGTCGATCTTCAAGGCCCTGGCCGACAGCGATCCGAATGACGCCGCCTCGCTGTATTACCTGGGGCTGACCTACCTGCAGCTTGGCGACTACGACCGGGCGGCCGACACACTCGACCGGGTGACGCGCATCGCACCCAATCTGCTCGAGCCGGCCATCCGCGAGGAGGCGCGCCTCGATCTCGCGCTGGCGCAGGTCGGCGGGCGGAACTATCAGGCGGGTAAGACCGCGCTGGAGCAATTCCTGGCGGCCAACCTGGGTGACGCGCGCAGCCGCGCGATTGCGCAGTTTTATCTGGGCGTGGCCGCGTTTCACCTGGAGCAGTACGACGCGGCCATGACCGCGCTGAATGAATCCGAGCGGCTGATCAACGAGCTTCCGGCCGGCGAGCGGCGCGGACCGCGCAAACCCGAGATGGACTTCTATCGCGGACTGGTCAGTTGG
>DASXUA010000103.1:0-1703 GCA_036505095.1 Phycisphaerae bacterium | reverse complement strand
CTATGCCGACGAGAACTTCCCTTTCGACGTCGTGCAAGAACTCAGGTCGATCGGCCACGACGTCGTTACGACACTTGATGCCCATCGCGCCGGCCAGCGAATTCCTGATGCTGACCAATTGAGCTTCGCGCACGCGGACGCCCGGGCCATCACGACTCTGAATCACCGCGGCTTCGTTCGGCTTCACATGGAGCGCCCAAGTCACAGCGGCGTCATCACCTGTACGGCCGACGCCGATAGCGCAGCTCTGGCCAGGCGAATTGACAGCGCCATCCGCGCCAGCAAATCGCTGCAGGGGAAGCTGATTCGAGTCATTCGGCCCAATCCGCCGCGGCAGCCGGCGACGTGACACGCGGCCGCTGGTAAGGGATTCACGCGCCAGGGGACCGGTGCAGCCGCAAACGGCCAGCTTCATTCCGCCTTCAACCCGACCACCATCGAATCCGGCCCGCTCAGGGGCTCAACGCGGGTATGCTTGAATCCGGCCGCGCGCATCCACTCTGCGCAGTCCGAGCCGGTGTAATCAAACCCGCCGCGCGTCTCGATCAGCATGTTCAGGCTCATGAGCAGGCCGCAGGCGTTGGAGCGGCGCTCGTCATCGATGAGCGCCTCGAAGACGACCAGCGCTCCGCCGGGCGGCAGCGCCTCGTAGGCCTTGCGCACCAGCAGCTGCTTGGTGGGCAGGTCCCAGTCGTGCAAGATGTGCCCCATGATGACGACGTCGGCTTTGGGCAGCGGCTGCTCGAAGAAATCCAGCGCGGAAAACGTCAGCCGGTCCGTCAGCCCGTGCGATGCGACGTACTTCTCGAAGACCGGACGGACTACCGGCAGGTCGGCGCCGATGCCCTTAAGTTGCTGATGCGCCTGCGCCAGCACGACCGACAAGCCGCCCTGAGCCGCGCCGATATCGACGAACGAACGGTATTGTGACCACGGGAATCTCGCGGCCATCGCGTGCGCGACTCCCAGGCTCAGGCCCGTCATGGCGGAGAGGAACTGCTCGAGACGGCGCGGGTCGCTGTAGAGCGTGCCGAAGAGGTCGCCGCCGTGCTTGGCTTCGTTTTGCGGCGCGCCGGTTTTCAGGGCCTCCGTGAGCCCGGCCCAGAAGCCAAAGAGCCGGACGCTCATCATTTCCAGCATGCCGCCGATGTAGGTGGGCTTGCGGCGGTCGAGATACAGGTCGGTCGCGGGCGTGTTGGCGTAGCGGCTCTGCGCGCGCTGCAGCATGCCCAGCGCGACCAGCGCATCCAGAAAATCGCGGGCGCTGCGCTCGTGCAGGCCGAGCCGGGCGCGCACCTCATCGAGCGTCAGCGGACCCTTAGCCAGTTCGGTGAACAGCCCCATTTCAACCGCGCTGAGCAGTGTCTTCGAGCCCCAGTAGCCACAACCGAGTTGCATGATCTCATCGGGGGTAGTGGCGATTGCCATCATCGATCTCCTGCACTCTCCGCAAGCGAACGGACGCGCCGCCAGATCATACCGACGTTCGCTTCGCCCGCGGGTCGCGGTCAGAGACCGCTCCTACGTTGCGGCGCCAGCCGCTCGCTGACGCTTCGCGGCTCTGAAACACAGTCGGCAGGAACGCCGGCGCTACGGCTAGTTTGACAACTCGACCGGGTCGCCCTTGCGGACGGTGCCCTCCACCAGGACGGCGGCGTAGACTCCGGCCATGCCTTGGTGGGCTTGCGCGACCGCGCGCAGAA
>DASXUA010000102.1:0-2136 GCA_036505095.1 Phycisphaerae bacterium | reverse complement strand
GCGCCGAAGTCGAGGCTGACGGTAAATACACCGTTCGCGCCGACGGCGACGTTGTCGAATGTCAGGGTCGATCCGATTTGCGCACCGGCGACGAGTGCGTTGAAAAGCTTGAACTGCAGGTCGTAGATCGTACCTGCGGGCGGTGCCACCCCGCCATCGAGAATGCGGCCCTGATAGGTGAAGGCGGTACTCAGCGGCGCTTGCGCGTACGCGCCCGGCGCGGTGACCAGGAGCCACACCAGCAGCCCGACACCCAGGCAGGCGTGCCCCGTCACTCCGAAACGTCGTAATCCTGCCAAACTAAGATTCATGGATCAACTCCCCTTCCGCGGCCGCACAGACCGCTATTGGATTGAACTGTCTTTCAGCGCCAGCTCGCGAATCTCGGCGCGCCGCGCGCGCCGTGCGCGAGCCGCACGCGCTGCTTTACAGTACGAACACCGCAGGCGGGCGCTGACGCTGTCAGCTCGAGCCTGCTGCCTGTGGGCGACGCACTGCGCCCACGCTGGAAAATTCAGTAAGGCGATTGCTTTCTCCGTCCTGCCCCCACGGTGGCAACCACAAAGGTCAGGGAGAGCCACCGTATGCTCGCTCCGCGATGCCGAGCATGCACGGCCGAAAGGCCGTCTACATAAGTTAGCAGAAGGACCGGCATGTTGCAAGGCTATTTCGAGCGGGCGCGCCGGAAACGCCGCGGAAAAGCGAAAAATGAATTGTTAAGAGTCCGTGTGCGCACCGCCCGCACGGCGGGTGGCATGCTTTCACGCGCAGCGGGTAAGCATGCTCGCATGTGCATGGCTCCCGGCTTCGCCGTGAAGCCCATGCCACCCGCCACCCACCGTGCCCGGAGCGACCTCCGCTATTGCTGGATGTCGGCATAAGGCGGGGATACGACGCCGCCACCGCCGCGCGCCGGAAGCGTCAGTGGCGCTTCTGGCCAGCCATGTTCCTGCGCTGGGGTGCGACTGACGGCCGCTTCGGACCAACCGACCGGCCGATGACCCATGCGCAAGTTGAGGAATTCGACGAGCAAGGCGAAGCCCGTCATGGAATATACGTAACT
Organism: Phycisphaerae bacterium; assembly: GCA_036505095.1. Taxonomy (GTDB): domain Bacteria; phylum Planctomycetota; class Phycisphaerae; order UBA1845; family UBA1845; genus DASXUA01. Next base: position 1,073 of record DASXUA010000102.1, on the reverse strand, counting down.
GCGCGGGATCGGCATCCCCAGCCCCTCGGAAATGAGTACCGCACCCACCAGCAATAATGCACAAACGGAGACGGTTTGCACACTCGGGTAGCGGCGAATCAGCCGCGCCGCCGGCGTCGAGAACAGCAGGATGGTGGCCAACTCGACGATCGTGGCCGTCACCATGATCGATACGCTCGGGGCCATGCCGACCACCGATACCAGTGAATCGATGGACTGCGCCTGATCGGCAAACAGAATCTGCGTGGTCGCGCGGCGCAGTGAAAGAGTCTGTCCCGAGGCTCCCGAGCTACCCGTCGACGACAAGGCGCGCGCCACGATCTGCCGTAGAGACTTTCCCAGCAGAAAACAGCCGCCTGCCAGTTTGACAATGTTGCGGAAGCTCCAGTCGCCGCTGACCGCCGGGATGAAACCGGCGGCGCGCAGGGCATGCGGGCCGCGCATGGCCCAAACCAGCAGCATCAGGACAACCAGCCGTGACACGAGGGCCAGCCCGAGCCCGTACAACCGCGCCCGCCAGGCCGCGCCGCGCCGGGCATCGGAGGTCTCGAGCTGCGCGCTGATTACCGCCACGGACAGGACGTTGTCCATGCCCATGACGACCGTCAGAGCGCACAGCGCCGGCACGAGCAGATAGCCACTGGCGTCCGTCACGGCCGGATTCTCAATGCGGTCCCGGCGCGCCGGGAGCACCGGCAGTCGGCGCGACTGCGGCTTCCGATTTCTCCCGATAGGTGTTGGGTTCGGCCGCGATGATCGCTAAAGCGTCGCTCGCGACCACGTAGACCTTGTCGCGGCCGACACCTGCGCAGTACGTTCCCTTGCCGTCAGCAGTCGGTGCGCCGAACAGGACGACGTGCTCCTGGTCGCCCGTGGTGACCGTCAGTTCGGCGGCCGGTTCCCACAGCCCGTATTCGCGGTGCCGCTCGGAATCGTCGGCCGGCAAATCGATGGTCGTCACGACCGGCAAATCTTCGATCGCGGCTAGCAACCGACTCACCGCGGACACCAGCGCGGGCTCGCTGACCGGCTCGGATATCTGCCAGGACCCATCGCCGCCGCGCTTCAGCACC